>JAFYWE010000174.1 GCA_017558165.1 Bacteroidaceae bacterium | reverse complement strand
AACTGAGTGCAGAGGCAGTGAACGACATTGTGTCGGTACCGTGCAGTATTACAAAACCATCGTATCGTTCGTAGTTCTCTTCGATGATGGTCACAATACGGCTCCAGAGTTCTGGCTCCATATCCGATGAGTCGATCGGTGGGTCAAATGTTCTGGAGTCTATGTTTATGTTCAGTCGCTTGAGTTCTGGTACGTGTTGCAACAGGTGGTCGAAATCGAAACTCTCCAGAGCACCGGTCTCGGGGTTGTGGATCATTCCAATAGTTCCTCCTGTGTAGATGAGCAGAATTGAAGTCTGGCTGTTGTTCATATGCTTCTTAAAGTATTTCCTTAATCTCTAACAAATCGTTAACCTCATAGGTTGGCGTGAACGGTAATCCTTTTTTGTGCTTGGGATTGAAGTATATCTGTTGCATGCCTATGTTGGCGGCTCCTGCGATATCGGTCTCGAACATGTCCCCAATCATTATGCTCTCCTCAAGTTTCGAACCGGTCTTCTTCAGAGCGTGTTCGAACAGTTCGGGGCGCGGTTTGTTGATGCCTATGTCCTCGGAGAGGATTATATCGTCAAAATACCCGTCCAACCCGACTGTCTTCATCTTGTGCGACTGCAGTTCCTTGAAGCCGTTCGACAGAATGTACATCCAGTAATGCGGACGAAGGTATTCGAGCAGTTCCACGGCTCCCGGAATTGTGTGGTTCTTTGTCGGTATGCGTGACAGGGCTTCACGACAGAACGTGTCGGCCAGTTTCTGATCATGCACGCCTACACATTCGAGCGGGTATGAGTATCGTCTACTGTTCAACTCCTCTTTCGTTATTTTGCCCTCACCGTATATTTTCCAGAGTTCAAGGTTATATGGTGCGTATATGCTCATATAATGGTCGAATGAGTCAAAATAGCGCTCGAAATGCAACAGGTGGTATGTCTCTTCAAAAGCCTCGCGCGAGGCTGCCGAAAAGTCGTACAACGTGTCATCAAGATCAATGAATAGGTTCCTGTATCTTTGCATATTGCAAAGATAACAACAAACGAGCGAGAAATATGAAGCTTGCTTCAATATTTTTCACAGCGAATGAAAGTATATTCCAGTTTTGCAGTTCTGCGTTAGTCTCTTTTCTAAAAAGTCATCCGATTCTTCGTATAGTTGCAACAAAAATGTTTATTTTGCAGTTCAAATTATTGATATATGGGAATTTTATATGTAGTGCCCACTCCAGTGGGAAATCTTGAGGATATAACAATGCGCGCAGTACGTATATTGCGTGAGGCTGACTTCGTGCTTGCCGAGGACACACGTACTTCTGCAAAACTGCTTAAGCACCTTGACATACAGGTGCCCATGTACTCGCACCATAAGTTCAACGAACATAAGACAGTGGGTGCACTTGCCGAGCGCATAAGGAACTGCGAGCGTCATGTTGCGCTTATTTCCGATGCCGGTACACCTGCGATCTCTGACCCTGGTTTCATGCTTGTGCGTGAGTCGGTGAAATGTGGTGTGGAGGTGCAGTGTCTTCCCGGTGCCACGGCATTCGTCCCCGCGCTTGTAAGCTCGGCTCTCCCGTGTGATAAATTCGTATTCGAGGGATTCCTTCCTCAAAAGAAGGGACGCCAGACACGCCTGAACTTCCTTAAGGACGAGGAACGTACTATAATATTCTACGAGTCGCCATACAGGGTTCTCAAGACCCTTACCCAGTTGTCCGAGGTGTTCGGGCCCTCACGTCGTGCAGCAGCAGTGCGTGAAATCTCGAAGATCCATGAGGAGAGCGTGCGCGGTACGCTTGCCGAACTTGTCGAGCACTTCACAAAGTGTGAGCCACGTGGCGAGTTCGTGTTGCTCGTTGGTGGCGTGGCCGAGTGTGATGCTGCGGGAGATAATGAATGAATTTTCCGAGGATGAATATTTGTCATGAAACAGAGTGAGGTTACTTTAGGACGCTTCTTGCGCATTTTGCTGTTGCTGATGGTGCTTGCGGGCTCATATTTTGTGCTCGACAGCCTCAGTGGCGTGCTGTTGCCGTTTGCCATAGCATGGTTGCTGGCATACCTTATACAGCCACTTGTGGCATTTGTGCAGCACAGGATGCGCTTTAAGTTCAGGATGCTCTCCATTGTGGCATCATTGCTCTTTATCGGTGCCGTGATATACGGGATTCTGATGCTTGTCATCCCCTCAATGCTTTCAGAGTTACTGACCTTGAAGAACATTACGCTATCTTTCCTGAATGAGAACCTTGCAAACAGTTCCATTCCGGAACCTGTGGTTGCCTTCTTCAAGAGCGTGGCCGAGGAGAATGGTCTTGCTGCAATGCTGAACAGTAATGTCGATGTGGAGTTGTATGATTTTATGCTCGATAAGCTGCAGTTGCTGTTCTTCGGCACAGCTGACCTCCTGCAGGCTATGTTCACGACGGGTGTTATATTGCTTTATATATTCTTTATTCTGCTCGACTTCGAGCGTCTTTCCGACGAGTGGACGCTGTATATACCCAAACGATGGCGCGGTGTCACCGTAAAGCTGTGGGATGACCTTGTGTACGGCATGAACCAGTATTTCCGTGGTCAGGCGCTTGTCGCATTCTGTGTGGGCGTGCTGTTCTCCATTGGATTCCTTATCATTGATTTCCCGGCAGCCATAGCATTCGGAATGTTCATAGGTATACTTAACCTTGTTCCTTATCTGCAGGTTCTGTCGCTTATACCAATGGCTCTACTTTCAGTGTTGGAGGCGGCCAACACTGGTGGTGATTTCTGGATGATATTCCTGTCGGCGCTGATAGTCTTGGCTGTGGTACAGTTGATACAGGATATGTTTCTTGTCCCGACCATCATGGGCAAGAGGATGAACCTTCATCCGGCAGTAATCTTGCTCTCGCTTTCAATCTGGGGGCATCTGTTAGGACTGCTTGGTATGATTGTCGCCCTGCCTTTGACAACGCTTATACTCGGTTATCTTAAACGTTATCATGAGATTGCCGAGATATCGGGATACGTAGAAGAGAGCACTCTGCGTGAGGCAATAGATTCAACGTCGTTCGGTGGTAAAACAACTGCTTCCAAGGAGGAAGCACCTGAAAAATAGGCGGATTGCTATCTTCTGGCGTAAAAACATCGGTTAAAAGTTTGCAGATTCGAAATAAATTCATACCTTTGCACTCGCTTAACGGCGATTAGGTAGACTCGCTAGCTCAGCTGGTAGAGCACATCCCTTTTAAGGATGGGGTCTTGGGTTCGAGCCCCAAGCGAGTCACAGAGTGAGTCCAGGCGAATCACGGAGAGAATCAGGGGAAAGTTAAAAGCTTTCCCCTTTTT
>JAFYWE010000173.1 GCA_017558165.1 Bacteroidaceae bacterium | reverse complement strand
CATAAAAGGATAGTCCTCCCACATTGTCCTTAAAAGACCCAACGGACCTTCGTCAAAGAAATCGAAGAACACTACATTGTAGCGTGTGTTGAAATTCTGGTAGAAAAAGAATTCGGCTACTACAAGCAGTGCCGTAATAGACAGGAGTACCGTGTAGTACCATTGTGTAAACTTCCTGCACCAATCAAAACTTGTCTTGCTTTTAATGAATGCCGTAACAAACGTGGCAAGTAACGGCAACAATGTAATGTAGGTGATTGCCTGGATATCGAACCTCCAGGAGTTCCATAAGAAAAGCGGCAGGCAATCTATGTGTTCCGTGAAGATTCCCTCACCTCCTGTCGTCAATAGGAGGGTGACTCTTCCTATGGCGAATATGGCAAGACCTATAAGTTGGTATAGCCATATCTGTGAGTAGAGCGTCAGCAGTCTTGCTGTACTGTTGTTACTGTATTTCATAGGTGTGTCCAGTGTTATCCGTTCCAAATTTCCCATGATGCCAGTGCCTGCAGGTACCACATCTCATAACCACTCTTGGTTACGGCGCCCTGTGCCGCCCCCTTCTGCAGGAACAGTGTGTTTTCGGGGTTGTATACGATGTCGTAGAGCAGGTGTCCGCTACCTAACAGCTGGTAAGGGATTTCAGGGCACTTGTCTACGCCATGACCTACCATGCCCAGCGGTGTGCAGTTCACGATGACAGTGTGGCTCTGCATAATCTCGGGTGTGATATCCTCATATGCAATTGCCTTGTCGCTTGCCTTGCGTGAGACAAGCTGTGTCTTTATGCCAAGTTGCTCAAGCGCGTATACGATAGCCTTTGATGCTCCGCCGGTACCAAGTACAAGCGCTCTTTTGTGGGTGTCGCCGAGCAATGGCTTTATGGATCGTGAGAAACCTATCACGTCACTGTTGTAGCCCCACAACTGTGCCTTGCCCTCGCTGTCGCGTGTCACCTTAACCACATTCACCGCGTCGATAGCCTTTGCCTCGTCGCTTATGCCTGCAAGGTGCTGCATCACGTTCACCTTGTGGGGAATGGTCACGTTGAAACCGCAAAGCTCCGGGTTCTGCTCAATGATACGGGGCAGTTCATCAGTGCTCTCAATCTCGAATGGGATGTAGCTGGCGTCTATTCCCTCGTCCTTGAACTTGCTGTTGAAGAATGCCGGCGATGCCGACTGGGCAAGAGGGTAACCTATTATTCCGTATTTTTTCATTTTGTAGCCAAATAGAATGTACATATGCCACCTGTGTAACGGCGGAACTCGACCTTGCTGAAGCCTACCTTCTCAAGAATGTCCTGCATGACCTCTCCCTGTGGGAATGCGGCAATGGACTCCGGCAGGTAACGGTATGCCTTCGCGTCCTTTGAGAACAGGCGTCCCAAGGTAGGCATAACGTACTTTGCATATACAGGGAACAGTTGCTTCATGGGGAACTTGGTGGGTGACGACAGTTCCAGAATCACCAGATGGCCTTCTGGACGCAGTACGCGGTACATCTCGCCGAGAGCCTTCTCAAGCTCCTGGAAGTTGCGCACGCCGAACGACGATGTCAGGGCGTCGAAGCTGTCATCGGGGTAGGAGAGTGCTGTGCTGTCCTCCTTCTCGAACCTTATATTCATGATTCCCCTTCTGCGGCACTTCTCCCTTGCCACCTGCATCATGCCTTCCGATATGTCGCATCCAGTGATGCTCTCGGGCTTGAGAATCTTCTCTATCAGTAGTGCCAGGTCGCCTGTTCCGGTAGCTATGTCAAGCACATTGCGCGGGGCAAATGGCTTTAAAGAGGATATGGCGCGTTTGCGCCATATCCTGTCAATGTTAAAGGATGCAAGGTAATTGAACCTGTCATATTCGTTGGCGATGTTGTCGAACATAGCCTCGACCTGCTCCCTCTTCTTGCCCTCACTGCTGTAGGGCTTTACCTCTTCATGCTTATATGCCATTCGTCAGTTTTATAATTGGAGATTTCTCCCTGCAGTCGAAATGACAAAACTGATTTGTCATCCCTGTAGAGCTTAGCTACGGGAAATCCCACAATGACTAAATGTTGTATTATCCAAGATACTCCTTTACGTTCTTCTCGATACGTGCGTTGATGTCCTCGCACTCCTCCTTGACGAACTTCTCGCCTGTGATGTTCTCGTAGAGCTCGATGTAACGGTTGCTGATGCTCTCAACGATCTCGTCGGTCATCTCAGGAACCTGCTGGCCCTCCTTGCCCTGGAAACCGTTGTCCATGAGCCACTCGCGTACGAACTCCTTTGAGAGCTGCTTCTGTGGCTCGCCCTTCTCGAACTTCTCCTCATAACCCTCAGAGTAGAAATAGCGGCTGCTGTCAGGTGTGTGGATCTCGTCCATGAGGTAGATTGTACCGTTGTGCTTACCGAACTCGTACTTTGTATCGACAAGGATAAGGCCTCTCTTTGCCGCAATCTCTGTTCCGCGTGCGAAGAGTGCCAATGTGTACTTCTCGAGCAACTCATACTCCTCGGGTGTAGCAAGACCCTTTGCAAGAATCTCCTCTTTTGAGATATCTGCATCGTGCTCGCCGATCTCGGCCTTTGTTGTAGGTGTGATGATGGGCTGTGGGAACTTCTGGTTCTCCTTCATACCCTCGGGGAGCTGTACGCCGCAGATCTCACGTACGCCGCTCTTGTATGCACGCCATGCCGAACCGCAGAGGTAACCGCGTACGATCATCTCAATTGCGAAACCCTCGCACATCACGCCCACTGTTACCATTGGGTCGGGTGTGGCGAGCTTCCAGTTTGGAACGATGTCTGCTGTGGCGTCAAGGAACTTTGCCGCAATCTGGTTAAGCATCTGTCCCTTGAAAGGAATACCCTTTGGCAATACTACGTCGAATGCCGAAATACGGTCTGTAGCGACCATTACCAACTTGTCATCACCGACTGTGTACACGTCGCGTACCTTACCGTGATATACGTTTTTCTGATTCTCGAATTTGAATTCGGTGTTTGTCAATGCTTTTGCCATATCTTCTTTTATTTATTTGATTTATCTTTTTCATTAAGTGCCTGTTCGTGCTTCTCGTACGCCTCCACAATGCGTGTAACAAGCCTGTGGCGCACGATATCCTTCTTGTTCAATGTCACGAAACCGATGCCTGCCACGCCCTTGAGGATGCGCTGTGCGTGCAGCAGTCCCGAGTTCTGGTGCTGTGGCAGGTCAACCTGAGTGAGGTCTCCCGTGATTATCATCTTGGTATTCGTTCCCATTCGGGTAAGGAACATCTTTATCTGCTGTGGAGTAGTGTTCTGCGCCTCGTCAAGAATCACTATAGCATCGTTCAGCGTACGTCCGCGCATGAAGGCTAGCGGTGCAATCTGTATGATGTTGTTGTCCATGTGCTCCTTGAGCTTCGATATGGGAATCATGTCCTCAAGCGCATCGTACAACGGCTGCAGATAGGGGTCAATCTTGTCGCGCATGTCACCCGGCAGGAATCCGAGCTTCTCACCGGCCTCCACGGCTGGGCGACTAAGTATTATCTTCCTTATCTCGCGGTTCTTCAATGCCTTCACGGCAAGCGCGATGGCGGTATATGTCTTTCCTGTTCCCGCAGGGCCCACGGCAAATACCATGTCGTTCTTCTTGAACTCCTCTACCAGACGGCACTGGTTCTCGGTACGCGGATATATGGGGCGTCCGTTGATGTTGTATACAATGACGTTGCTGTCGCTGCCCTTGTCGCCCTTCTTGCCGTTTACCGCATCAATTATAGCCTCCTCGTTGAGGCTGTTGTATTTGTGGCAATACTCCTTGAGCAGGCTTATGACCCTGCCGAAACGCTCCAACTCGTCCTCATCGCCCATTGCGCGTATTATGTTGTCGCGTGCCACGATACGGAGTTTCGGGTGCAACTTCTTCAGCATCTGCATGTGTACATTGCCTGCTCCGTAGAATCCTACAAGGTCAATACCATCAAGGATAAAATTCTTCTCAATCATTCAATTTCCTGTTACCGAGGCACTCACTGCCTCACTTTTATGTCTTTTATATTATTGTTTCTTGTTTACTTCGCTCTCGAAACGGCGTGCCGCCTCTCCGCCTTGGCTGCAACTGCATGGGCCTGTTATACAACCGCCCGGGCATGACATAACCTCTATCAGACGGCCTGGGCACTTGCCTGTCTTGGCATAGGCCTTGAGCTGTGCAATGTTCTTCTTGTTTAGGTCGGCAATCACCACGCCCTCAAGCTTGTCGTTGCCTATGTGGTTCTTTACTGCAGTGAACACGCCGGTTGTCTTTGCAAAATTGTGGGCATCCTTGCAGGCACTCTCTGCTGGGGTGTATGGCAATGTGCTCTCGATGTCCACGCCCATACCTTGTATGATGGCATCAATCTCGCGGAATGTGAGGACGAAATCCACGTTCTCGTCCTTGAAGCCCTCGGCCTTCTTTGACGCGCATGGAGCAATGAACACTGTCACGCAATCCTTACCGAACTTCTCCTTGGCATAGATAGCGGTATAGTGCATCGGTGACCTTGTCGATGACACGTACTTCACAATCTCCGGTATATGCTTGTTCGCAAGGTTTACATATGCAGGGCAACAGCTTGTAGTCATGAATGGCTGGCCTTCCTTTATCTTCTCCTTCAGCTCTTCGGCCTCGCGACGTGTTGTCTCCTCGGCACCGTATGCAACCTCCACCACGTCGGTAAAGCCAATGGCCTTCAATGCACCGTATACCTGTTCTATGGGCTTGCCGAACTGTGCAAGCACTGCAGGGGCAACCATGGCGATGACCTTTCTGTCGGTGCGCATTGCCTTGAGGACATCAAACGCCTCGCACTTGTCGAATATGGCACCGAACGGGCATGCATTGAGGCACTTTCCGCAGTATATGCACTTGTCGGGGTCAATGTGCTCTACGCCGAACTCGTCCTTTGAGATTGCCTTTACAGGGCATGCCTCCTCGCATGGGATAGGCATGTATATGATTGCGTGGTAAGGGCACGCTTGGTGGCACTTGCCGCAACTTATGCATTTATCGTGGTCAATATGTGCCTTGTCATCCTTGTCATAGTATATGGCGTCCTTGGGGCAGTTGGTGTAGCATGGACGTGCCACACAACCGCGGCACAGGTTCGATACCTCATAGTTTATCTTAAGGCACGATGAGCAGGCCTCGTCCATCACGTGCAGTGCGGCACCGTTGGGCATCGATACACCCTTGCGGTTGAGCATGCGCTGGGCATAGCTACCCAGTGAGTCCATCTCGTTGAACTCGTCGTCCATGGTGAAACCCAGCATGGCCATGATCTTGTACTTTATGACTGCGCGCTCCTTGTGGATACAGCATCGGCCCTTGGGCTTCTGGTTACGTGGGTACATCTTGTAAGGCATGCTGTCAATCTTATCGAGAAGCTCGCCATCCTTCCACATTGCAACCAGTTTCTTCAAAAGTTTATATCGTACAAACATTATAGAGTCGTTATATAAAATTTGCCGTAAAAATAACTAAAAAACATTGAATTCTGCTACATTTGCAATAATGTTTCATCGTAAGACCGAAAAAAATGGAGAAAAGCGTTCTTGATGCTCTTCTTGTCCCTCTGGCGTGTCCACAGAAAGTCTCTGCGGATGAATGGCGTGCCCTTTTTCAGGCATTCCAAGGCGATGTCAAGGAACTCATTTTTGAGCGAGCACGTAAGACCGCACTCCACAGTTTCGGTAACAGAATCTACCTGCGCGCACTCATTGAAATAAGCTCCTATTGCCGTAACAATTGCCGTTACTGCGGCCTGCGGAGCGCGAATCCTTTGGCTGTGCGATACCGTCTGTGCAAGGATGAGATACTCGGTTGCTGCGACCGTGCCGCAGATGCCGGGTTCAATACCTTTGTGTTGCAAGGCGGTGAGGACCCGTTGCAAGGTGACGAGTGGCTGGCCGATGTTGTCGCATCCATCAAACAACGTTATCCTGACAAGGCCGTGACACTTTCCGTGGGCGAGCGTACTCTCCATGGGTATGAACTGCTACGCAATACCGGTGCCGACAGGTTTCTATTGCGTCATGAGACGGCCGATGCCTGGCACTATTCACATCTGCACCCAGAAAGGATGAGCCTTGAGAACCGTATGCGATGTCTGTATGACCTTAAACGTCTTGGATATCAGGTCGGTGCAGGTATGATGATAGGCTCACCAGGGCAAGAGGTGGAGCACTTGGTCAAGGATCTGATGTTCCTTGATGAACTGCAACCGCATATGATTGGTGTGGGGCCTTTCATCCCGGCAAAAGGTACGCCTTTCGCCAATGAACCAGCCGGCAGTGTAGATGATACGCTTGTGGTCATTGCTCTGTTGCGCCTACGCTTTCCAAATGCGCTCATCCCTGCAACAACAGCCCTTGCCACGCTGTGCAGTGACGGCACAGAGCGCGCCGTGCTGGCAGGTGCCAATGTAGTCATGCCTAATGTGACACCACCCGCAGTCAGGAACAAGTATGCCATATATGACAACAAGAAATCATGGGGTAGCGAGTCGGTGGAACAACTGGCAATGCTGAGCGATAAATTAGATAAAATGGGCTATGTGATTGACTTTGGCCGTGGAGATTATGATGAAGGTGGCTGATTTTAAAATAGGATAATATCGGGTTGTGTATTGTTCTATGTTTTTCACCCCTCCGGCCTTTGGCCACCTCCCCTAAGGACAGGAGAGGAATATGACTGTGTTTTTAAAGTAAAGAATATAAGAAGCTGTTTAAATTTCTAAAAAAAGTTTTTCTTATACTATAAGTCGCTGTTTCGTTGTTTTT
>JAFYWE010000172.1 GCA_017558165.1 Bacteroidaceae bacterium | reverse complement strand
GAATCTCTATTATGAGGATGACGAGATAGGTGAAATATATTCTATCGGCAACTATAACCATATCGAGGGTACCGGATTCGGTATAAAATTAGGTACCATCATACGCCCGTTCAAGTATTCACCGTTCAAGGTCGGACTTGCCGTGCATACTCCTACATGGTACAATCTCAGCAGCTATTCGTACGCTGACATCCAGGGTCCATACGGGGATTTCTATGATACCCGCGATTATGATCTTTATGGTGATGAGTTGCAGACACAGAGTTCTTTCAACACCCCTTGGCGTTTCAGTGCTTCGGCCTCTTATACAATCGGTGCGGTGTTTGCGTTCAATGCCGAGTATGAGTACACCGACTATTCGACAACCCGTTTCAAAAGGGCTTTGGGTGGCAAGAATGCCCAGAATGAGGAGGTAAGGTATAATCTCAAGGACCAACATACCTTGCGTATGGGTGCAGAGTTCAATCTGAATGCTAACTTCAGCCTTCGTGCGGGATATAACTATTCTACAGCCCCGTTCAAGAATAGTGCATACAAGTATATGTACAATATGCCGGTGACATCAACCTCGACCGAGTATCTCAACAGGTTTGACCGTGAGGCCGTGACCATAGGAGCCGGTTATCGTGGCGAGATCTTCTATTTTGATATGGCGTATGTGCTGCAGACACAGAGTGCCGATTTCTATCCGTTTGCCGATCCCGAATATTACAATCCTGCGGCAAAGGTTGAGTTTACAGACCACACTGTGACTGCGACCATTGGAATGAAGTTCTGATGATGTCATTTCCTGCGCCAGAAGTTGACGCCGAAATATACTCTCAATACACCGAATCCGTTAATTATGGAGAACGTACTCTTGTTATACGAATAGGTGTGTGATACAAGTGATGCGCCGATATAGTATCTGCTGTTGTTGTATACGACAGCCGCGCGCGATATAAGATCAAAGTTTATGCTTGACAGGAACTCCTTGCTGCTCTTCAGGTTCAGCGAGGTGTTCTTGTATCCGACGGCAGGAGTAAGCGATATGTTTGCAAGGAAGTCCTTCTTGAATACCCAATTATAGCTGTATCCGAAATTTATGCTGAAATCCTTGTATCTTACATCCTTGAATTTCAGTTCGTTGTCCAGCTGCTCCCTGATCGGGGTGTCAAATCTTGAATGGTCAAAAAGGAATGACTGCTCGTTGTAGCTGAGTCCCAGTATGAATGAGCCGGCACTTATGCGTTGATTGGTCTTCTGGCTGTATGCCGCACAGTACGAGAATTTCTTGTTGTTGAATATGTAGTACAGGTTCAGTCCGTTCTGTGTGACTGTAAGCCCGTCAAAATGGTGGTTATAGTCTGTCAGTTCCTTATTCTCATTCTGGTAGAAACCATTGAGTCTGCGTATTTTGTATCCCTCACTTTGCTTGCGGTAGAAAAGGTCAATGCCGACGGCTGCCGTGTAGAAACTGAAATTCAGATCGGTCTGTGGCTTGTTCCCGCTCACATCAAAACTATAACCAAGGAATATCCAGCGCCAACCGAAGTATAGACCTACCTTGTTGTTGCTGCCGGGAGTGAGCGTGACGCTTTGCTTTGAGTCATGTGCCGAGAAACGGTAATAGTCATAGCAGTAAGAGTACTGCGGCATTATTGTAAGGTTATATATGTCGGGCGAGACGTATATGCTGTCCTTCTCGTCAAATGTATGTTCAATGAAACTCCCGGTCTCCTTGAGAGCTCCCCTGGTGCTGTCTACAACCTTTTCGGTGAAAGAGTCCCTCTTGCCTCTCTTTTGCTGTGCCATTGCCGGCACGGTACATAGCAGTAGCAGGACAAGCACTGCCATCCATGTTGTTCTTCTTTCAGTCATGTGCTCGGGTCTCATTATGTAGGCATTACAGTATCTTGCCCAGTATCTTGTCCAGCACCCAGTTGGTAGGTGTGGCACTGACGCTGTCACATGTGCAGTTACCCTTGTGCTGCAGGTGTTCTACAATATTCCTGATGAGCGGGAGCTGTACATATGTGGGGTTAGGTACACTGAAGCTCTTCACGCCCTCTTCGTTACGTAGTTCTATCGGGTCAAAGGTGAATACCGAGAACTTTATGGTTCCCTTGCTACCGAATATCTCAATATTGTCTTCCTTGGATGACTCGTCCGATACAAAGCACCAGGATCCGGAGCCAGGAATGCCCGTCTCGAACATGAAACATGCACTTACGGTATCTTCGGCCTTGTACAGTCCTCCGCGGTTGGTGGCATATCCCTCGGCGTGCAGTATGCATCCGAACATCTCCTGCAGCAGGTCTATCTGGTGGGGTGCAAGGTCATAGAAGTATCCTCCTCCGGCAATGTCCGGGTTTACTCGCCACGGAAGGTTCTCGCGGTTGTAGTCAAGGTCACGCGGCGGAACCGAGAAGCGTATCTGCACATTAAGCACCTTGCCTATCTGCGGCAACAGCTCCTTGACCTTCTGGAAGTATGGGAGGTAACGGCGATAGTATGCGACAAAGCATGGCACGCCGGTCTCGCGTGATATGCGGTTGATGCGTGCGCAATCCTCGTAACTTGCGGCAAGTGGTTTCTCTACATATACGGGCTTGCCGGCCTTCATTGCCATAATGGCGAATGTGGCGTGTGAGGATGGTGGCGTTGCAATGTACACCGCATTTACTTCCGGGTCATCTATCAGTGCCTGGGCATCGGTGTAACAGTGCCTTATATTATGACGTTTGGCGTAGTTCCTGGTCTTCTCCTTGTCGCGACCCATGACTGCGACGACCTCCGATCCCTTGACTACAGCGAATGCCGGTCCGCTCTTCTTCTCAGTGGCCTCGCCACATCCTATGAAGCCCCATCTGATTATGCTTTCCATACTTTATCAGTTATAGAAATTCCACGAAAGTCCAAACCACAATAAGCCCTGATTGGTGGGATAGTGTGGGACAAGGAAATAGTTCCTGTTTCCTATACCTTCGTTTACGTGGTAATATTTCACATAAAAACGTGTCTGCTTAAGCAGGAAGTTAGCATATACGCTTGCGATAGGGTAGTCGCCTATCTCGACCTTGTCTGCCTGGTTCTGCTGTACGAACTGGCCAAGGGCCGGCGAGTAGTCCGGAGCGTAGTATTTTGTAAAGTATCTGACATCGGCACCAAGTTCGGTGTCAAGTACCTTTGCAATCCTGAACTTTATGAACAGGTTCGCATACAGGTTCAGGTCGGGCAATGGCAGTACGCTCTCGTTGCTGCTGTACTGGTAGGTGATGTCTGTGTTCAGGTTGAATATCCCAAGTGTGAAGTCCTGCTTGAGGTTTGCTGTCACCACCTGTATGTTCCCGCTCTCCTGTGCGACTGCAAAACGGTTGAGGTAACGCCCTGCAGTTGTCGCTACTGCGTTATTCGCGATGTAGGTGTAATTCTTGATGTTCTCTACTCCTGCGCTCACCCTTGTTTTCCATGATGGTATGTGAAGCTCGCCGCCGATGCGTGTCTTGAACTCCTTGTCAAGGTCGTCGTTGTCCCACCAATAGTGCTCGGAGTGGTAGTGACGGTAGTAGAACGACGGGCGGTTGTTCTTCATGAAGGCGTTCGCCTTTATTATGACGTCCCTATTCCAAAGCTTCATGTTGAATTCCAATGTTCCGTCAATTGAGAATGAACCTATCTCGTCTCCCGATATGGCAGTCTCACCTTCAACGTCGTACTTGAAGTGCTCGAACTGGCTGCTTGAGATGCGGCCGCCTACAGACAGTATGTGCTCGTTGTACTTCTTGCGCACCTCATTGAAGTTGCCTGCTATGGTGTCAGGCAGTGTGTAACGGTTGTACTTGTATGAGGCAAAGGCTGTGATATCGGCAAATGCCCAGCGGCTGAAACCCTCACGGAGCGACAATGACAGCCTGTTTTCCATTGTGAAATATCTGGTCTTGTCTGTAGAGTCCTTCGGGAGGAACGTGTCGGCATAGTACGATGCCGGTTGCTTGTAGTTTATGAACTCGCGGCTGTTCTGTGTAATGTCAAGTGTGTGTGTTATGCGTGACACTGTCACGAACTCGTTTATTATGGAGTCGTTACGTGATGCTGTGCCATCAGTGTCCTCGGTGGCGGTGTCGACCGGTCTCTCGCGGTTGAAACCGATGTTGTAGTTGTGCGTGAAGAAGAGTGTGTACACTTCGTTGCGGTTCCATGACTCCTCAAGCCTTACAGGAATGTCGCTGGTGCCGAAGTTGCTGTTCGAACCGTCGGTCTCCTCAGGGCGGGTGATGTAACGGTCATCGGTTATACCTCCGTTCTCGGTCTGTTTCATGTGATAACGGCTGGCAAGGAGGTGGTAGTTGTAGCGGTCGCTCCTATAGAATGAGAAAAACGAGAAGTTCATCTGTGAACCGGCCTGGTTGTCATAGCGTCCTCTTGCATACAGATAGTCGAACAGGAATCCGGCACCGAAATGCTTGCCTGCATTCGTTGTGAAATATGCCTTGAAGCGGTCGTCTCCGTCAATCTTGTTGCCCGATGAGTGGTAGCTCAAATTTGTATAAGGCGATTTCGTGTCGGTAAAGATAAAGCGCTCAGGGCGTGTGAAAAAGTAGTCGTACGGCTGAAGGAAGTCGAACGACGTGTCTGTGGGTCGGTTGAAGAATATCCTGGTCTGTCGCGGTGTTCCCATGTTTCCAAGGAAATTGTATTCGCCGTTGACGCCCTCTGTGAGGTGCCAGTTCTGGAACATATGCTGCATGGTGTCTGCGTCAATGGGCATGACCTCACCGGTCTTCCCGTTGACCTTCCATTGGTGTATCTCCTGTGGTACGCTTATCTCGACCTTGGTGGAGTCCCTCTGGTTCTTCTTGAACGGGCTGAAGACCTCTCCGCTGCCGAGTCCGCTCTGGGTGTTGCTTTCGAGCTGATGCCCTTGAATGTGCTGGCCGAACAACTGCAATGGCAGCATAAGGACCAACGTATAAAGTATTTTTCTCATTTTCAATTTAAGGAAATTGCTTGGAAGCTGTTTGATTTTCTTTCAAAAAAGGACATGAGTTGAATAAACTTCCTAATGTCAGTTCACGAAACGCAGTATGAACTCAAAGACCTTCAATCCTAAAGTAACAAATCCGGCATAGAGGAATGCCGGACATTTGCCATAGGCGAAATATATGATGAACGTGGCCACTGCGCCAATCAGGAACAGGGTGTTCAGTATGTATCTTATCTTATCGGCCTGCTTCATCTTACTTGGAATTCAGTATGTTCTTGATTTCCTCGACCAACTGGTCTTTCAGGTCTATGGTCTTGCAACGGAACTTGCTCTCATAGTTCTTGAGCCTGCCTTTCTTGTCGAATGCCATATCATCGGTGATCCAGTTCTCGGCCTTCATATGTATGCCGCCCTTCTCGCTCTCGTCATCATGCCAATATGTTATTCGTGACATGTTGAATGTACATGCCCCATCCTTGGCTGTGATAGTGAGGTAATAGTATATTCTTGCCCTGTTAAGTACAAGGAATGTGTTCCTGAATACAATATATTCCTCGCCTTTGATTATTGTGCAACCAGGTTGCTCGCTCTCATATCTCTTGACCGAGATTACCGTCGGCTCTACATAACGGCTCTTTATCCATGCGTTTACTCTCTCTTCTATTTCTGTGGCGCTTAGACCTTCGGCAGTGATGGTCTCCTCGAAGGTGACCTTGCCGTTCACCACGGGGACAGCACCGGCCTGGTACTTTGGCTCTACAACGGTACTCTTCTTCTTGAATAATTGCGCTGATGCTATGCCACATATCAATGTGAACGCTATGAGTAAAAGAATCTTTTTCATAATGTCTCTGTTTTATATCATTAATTCTTTGCGAAGATAATACAAAACTGAAAAGAAAACAAGATTATCGGGCTTATCAATGTGGTGCAAATTGCGTAAG
>JAFYWE010000171.1 GCA_017558165.1 Bacteroidaceae bacterium | reverse complement strand
TGAAAAACATTCAGGAAATAGCGATTGCCGAGTATGACTATCCGTTGCCCGATGAGAGGATTGCAAAATATCCGCTTGCTGAGCGTGACACGTCAAAGCTCTTGATATATAATAAAGGTGTGGTGTGTGAGGAGCGTTTCTCCAACTTGCCACAATTCATCCCGCAGAACTCATTGATGGTCTTCAACAATACGAAGGTGATACAGGCGCGTCTGCGTTTCCGCAAGGAGACTGGTGCGCTCATCGAGGTGTTCTGTCTTGAGCCTGAACAGCCTTGTGACTATCAGCAGATATTCCTTGAGACAAAGGAGTGTGTGTGGCAGTGTCTTGTGGGTAACTCCAACCGTTGGAAGGGTGGTGTGCTCTCGCAGTGCGTGACTGTGGCCGGCAAGGAGGTGATTCTGTCGGTGGAGCGTGTGGGTGGCCCTGCGGCTGTGAACCATGTACGCTTTACATGGGATGGTGGCTGTTCGTTTGCCGAGTTGCTTGAGGCTGCCGGAGAGTTGCCTATTCCTCCATATCTCAACCGCGCGACCGAGGAGAGCGATACACGTACTTACCAGACTGTCTATTCAAAGGTGAAGGGCTCTGTGGCAGCGCCTACTGCGGGCCTGCACTTTACTCCGGCCGTGCTTGAGGCATTGACGGCTGCGGGTGTTGAGCGCGAGGAGGTTACGTTGCACGTTGGTGCGGGTACCTTCAAGCCTGTGAAGAGTGAGCTCATTGCCGACCATGAGATGCACGAGGAGTATATTGAGGTGCGTAAGGCCTTGCTTGAGAAGCTTATTGCCGCAGGTGGCTGTGCCGTGGCTGTGGGAACGACATCGGTGCGCACCCTTGAGAGTCTCTATTTCCTTGGTGAGCTTGTGGCCGAGAATCCTGCAATCACTCAGGACAAGCTGCATGTGGGTCAGTGGACGCCGTATAACCGCGAGCACTCTTTGAGTACCGTAGAGGCACTTGAGGCGCTTGTTGCATGGTTGGAGCGCAACGGTCTTGACCGTGTACACTCGCATACACAGATAATGATTGCTCCGGGGTATACATTCCGCATAGTAAAGGCCATTGTTACCAATTTTCACCAGCCCAAGAGTACGCTCTTGCTGTTGGTGTCGGCTTTCGTGAAGGGTGAGTGGCGCAAGATATATGACTATGCCCTTGCTCATGATTTCCGTTTCCTTAGTTATGGTGACAGTTCTCTGCTGATTCCTTGAGTGATTCCTGACCCCTCAGTCGGTAACCGACAGCTCCCCTAAAACAGGGGAGCAATATGATGGATAATCATTTGATATTTGTTTTATGATAACAAAAATAGACAATATAACATATCTGCTTGACAGTGCAAAGAAAGTTGCCACTGTTACAAAGAGTCTTGAACCTTATTCGGGTGCTGTGGTGATTCCTGCCTCAGTTGAGGTGGGTGGCGTGGAGTATCAGGTGGCCGACATTCTCGATGAGGCCTTTATGGATTGTGCGGCGTTGACCTCGGTGGTACTGGGCGATAACATTGATTCTGTTGGAATAAGCGCGTTTGAGGGCTGTGCGCAGCTCTCTGCCGTTACCTTTAACAGTGCATTGCACATGATTGGCATGCAGGCGTTCAAGGGCTGCGGTTCGCTCGTTGAGGTGGTGCTGCCACCCAATGTGCTCGTTATCGGCCGCTCTGCCTTTGCTGGCTGTGTGTCGCTTGAGAAGGTGTTCCTGCCCGATAACCTGGTGAGTATCGAACCGTCGCTCTTTGACGGGTGCAGGTCGCTCGCGCGCATATCGGTGGGTGATGTCGTGGACACAATCGGTGAATATGCCTTCTGTGGCTGTTCGTCGCTTTGCGAGGTGTCGTTGCCCCAGGGACTTCTCTCTGTCGAGGGCTGGGCGTTCCGTGACTGCTCGTCGTTGCGTGCAGTGGAGTTGCCGTCAACCGTTGCGGCTGTGAAGAAGGGTGCCTTCTGGGGCTGTTCGTCACTTGAGGAATTCTCATTGCCACAGGCTGTGAACATGCTCGACCAGGGTGTGCTTGCCAACTGTACTTCATTGAAGAAGGTTACACTGCACGATGGCGTGCTCAGCATAGGTTACGGTGCTTTCTATAACTGTTCGGCAATCGAGAGCATAACAGTTCCCGCCGCAGTGGTGAACGTGGGTGACCAGGCTTTCCGCAGTTGCAGGTCGCTCAAGGAGTTGCGCGTGATGTGCGAGGCTGCTCCAATGTGCTCGGCCGATATCGCTGATGCCGATGTCTATTCACGCACGCTGTTGCTTGTTCCGCAGGGTAAGGTGGGCGAGTATGGCTTTGCCCGCGTGTGGAACAGGTTCGGTAACGTTGAGGAGATTGCTTAACCTATTTTATCCCATATTTTTACATCAATTGCCGCTCGTTTCGTTTTTTATCACTATATTCGCATAATATAATGAATTGTGAATATGAAGATAGGTGATAAGGTACGCTTTATTTATGAGAAGGGTGGCGGTGTCGTGACCGGTTTCCGTGGCAAGGATATTGTCCTTGTCGAGGATGCCGACGGCTTTGTGTTGCCCATGAGCGTGCGTGAGTGCGTGGCGGTAGATACCAACGAGTATAATTTCGAGAAGAAGACCGTTGCTCCAAAGGAGAAGGATGAGGTGAAGAAACGTGCAGTCCCGGCTCCGGCAAAGGTTACCGAGGAGGATGACGAACCTTTTGAGCCGGTGGTGACATACCGCCCGAAGGAGCGCCCCGAGGGGGAGCGCCTGAACATTATGCTGGCTTTCCTGCCAATGGATGCCAAGTCGCTGAACAACTCGCGCTTCGAGGCTTATCTCATCAACGACAGCAACTATACACTCTATTTTACATATCTCTCGGCTTCGGGACGCAGTTGGACCGCGCGTGCAAACGGCACTCTCGAGCCCAACTCAAAGATGTTCCTCGAGGAGTTCGGCCGTGAAGAGCTGAACGACATCGAGCGTGTGTGCGTGCAGTTGCTCCCCTTCAAGGAGGACAAGCCATTCGCGCTAAAGGCTGCGATGAACATCGAGCGTCGCATCGACACCGTGAAGTTCTACAAGTTGCATCTCTTCCGCGAGAACGCTTTCTTTGATGAAGGTGCGCTAATATATGAACTTGTGGTCGATGACAAGCCTACAAAGGAGGTATTCACTGACGCCGAGGAGATTCAGAAGATAATACTTGAGAAGAAAAAGGGCGAACAGCCACAGAAACAGGCACCACAGCCCAAACTGACAAAGGGCAGTGATATCCTTGAGATTGACCTGCATATCGATGCGTTGCTCGAGACAACTGCGGGCATGAACAACTTTGACATGCTCAACTACCAGCTTGACGTGGTGCGCAGGACTCTTGACGAGAACCTCAAGTACAAGGGAAAGAAGATTGTCTTTATCCACGGCAAGGGCGAGGGCGTGTTGCGTAATGCGATAATGCAGGAGATACGTCGCAAGTATCCCAAGTGCCTGTCGCAGGATGCATCGTTCCAGAAATATGGCTTCGGTGCCACAATGGTGATAATAAAATAAAAAATATATAGATGTTGCCCACTGATGTCTGTCATTCCGAACCAACGGTAGACGCCCGAAGGGGCTAAAGTCAACCTTGCGTGAGGAATCTCTGAAACGACTACGAGATATCTTACTTACGTTCGATATGACAGGAAATCGAGTCCGGTATTTATATCATTACTTGGAATAATAAAAACTATATAGCTATGAATGGAATTAAGGATAATATGTTGCAGCGCTTCTTGAAGTATGTGACATTTGATACGGAATCGTGTGACGATGCTACGGTAGTACCTACAACCGAGGGACAGTTCGTGTTCGCGCGTTTCCTTGAGCAGGAGCTCAAGGCTATGGGCCTGAGCGAGGTCGTTCTTGACGACAAGGGTTACCTCTATGCGACTCTCCCTTCAAACACTGATAAGGAATTGCCTGTAGTGGGCTTCATCGCACACCTTGATACAAGTCCCGACATGAGCGGTAAGGATGTGAAGCCACGCGTGGTTAACTACACTGGCGGTAACATAGTTCTCTCGGCAAAGGATGACGTGGTATTGCGTGTGTCTGATTTCCCCGAGGTCGAGAACTATATCGGCCACGACCTTGTGGTTACCGACGGTCACACACTGTTGGGTGCCGATGACAAGGCCGGTATTGCCGAAATTGTTTCTGCAATCGAGTATTTGCAGGCTCATCCTGAGATTGAGCACGGAAAGATACGTATCGCGTTCAATCCCGATGAGGAGATAGGACGTGGTGCGCACAACTTCAATGTTCCCTTGTTCGGTTGCGACTGGGCTTATACCGTTGACGGTGGTGCCGAGGGTGAGCTTGAGTTCGAGAACTTCAACGCAGGTAGCGCTCTCTTTACAATCCAGGGCCGTAACGTACACCCGGGCTATGCCAAGGGCAAGATGCTGAACGCGCTGCGTGTCGCTACATCAATCGTTACTAATATCCCTGCAGTGGAGTCTCCCGAGTGTACCGATGGTTATCAGGGCTTCTATCACCTCATGGGTATCAATGGCGGTGTAGACCATGCCGAGGTCTCTTACATCATCCGTGACCACAACAGCGAGCTCTTTGCAAAGCGTATGGATTTCATGCGCAATGTAGAGAAGGCCATGTGCGAGAAGTACGGCAACGGTGTGGTGTCGCTTGAGCTCAAGGAGCAGTACCGCAACATGCGTGAGCAGGTTGAGCCTAAGATGCATATCATTGAGCTTGCGAAGATGGCTATGCAGAAGGCCGATGTTGTTCCCTTGGTAAAGCCAATCCGTGGCGGTACCGACGGTGCGCAGCTCTCATTTATGGGTCTTCCATGTCCTAACCTCTTTGCCGGTGGTGTCAACTTCCACAGCCGTTACGAGTTCGTCTCGGTTCAGGTTATGGAGAAGGCTATGATGACTGTGGTGAATATTGCTGCGGGAGTGAAAGATTTAGCTAAATAAAAGATAAGCCTAAATACAAAAATCAGGAGGTTGCACATTGCGTGCAACCTCCTGATTTTTGTGGTATGTGATGAAATATTAGTCGAGTGTGTGGAGTATCTCCTCAATCACATGTGGGAAGTGCTCATACTCCAGTGCGTGTACCTTTGCGGCTACATCGTCCGGGGTGTCGGTAGGCAATACGGGGCACTTTGCCTGGAAGAAAGTCGTGCCCTTGTCATACTGCTCGTCGATGAGGTGGATTGTGATTCCGCTCTCTGTGTCACCGCTCTCCACAACAGCCTTGTGTACGCGGTCGCCGTACATGCCCTTACCACCGTGCTTAGGCAACAGGGCAGGGTGGATGTTGACGATTCTGCCAGGGTAAGCCTGGATGAGCTTTGCGGGTACCAGCAAAAGGAATCCTGCAAGCACTACAAAATCAATGTCGCGCTCCTTGAGCATGTCGATGATGCTGTCGGCCTCCATGAACTGCGCCTTGGTCACCACGGCATATTCGATGCCGAGTCTCTTGGCGCGCTCAATAACGTATGCGTCGGGGTTGTTGGCGATTATGAATGATACTTCGGCGTAATCGGAGCCTTTGAAATAGTTCGCGATGTTCTCGGCATTTGAGCCGCTGCCTGAGGCAAGGATTGCAATCTTCTTCACGGTTGTTCTTTTTAAAAATTATAATACAGGGACAAGGCGACGCAATACCGCCTCGCCGTATGTCTTTGAAATGGGAATCTCCTTCACGTTGGGTACGCCGAGTTCAAGGAACATGTTCTCCTTCTCGCGGCGCATCACCTTCACAAGGTCAAGGTTTATGAGGTATGAGCGGTGGCAACGCACGATGTTGGTGTCGGCCAGCTGCTCGCTTATCTCTTTCATGGTAATGCGCAGGAGTTTCTTCTTGAGCACCTCGCCCTTCTGGTACCATATGCATATGTAGTTGTCGGCCGACTCGATGTAGAGCAGGTTCTCCTTTGCTACCGACAGCTGCAGTATTCCGCGCGAGTCACGTATCGATATAAGGTTGCTCGACTTGAAACCGAGGTTCTCGCCCATAAGCTCCTTCAGCTTTATCTTGTTGTTCTGGTACGAGAAGAACAGGATACAGATGATGTACGGGATAAAGAGAATGTATATGGTGTTCTTGACGGCGTTCACGTAAATCTCCATCGGGTCATCGGTCGTGAGGTTGAGGTTTCCCTTGACGATGAGTGCCAGCAAAGTGAAAGCGCCCGACAGCAACAACAGCTCGATGAATACCCAACCAATGTATTTCAGGATGGTGATGTTGTGGCTTGGCTTGCGTGAGAAATTGTACATTATCACACGGCTTATGGCGACAACTATCATACCGATACTTACAAGCAGTGTAGACCAGAGGAAATATTTGGTTGTGGTAATCTTGTTGTTGTCAATCCATGCATCCGAGCCGAACGGCTGGAATATGTTGATGAAGGCAACCGCGAAGATTGACACGAAAAGCACCATTATTATCTGGCTTCTCTTCTCGAGCAGGTATTTGGGCACCTTCTGGAAAAACGTTGATGTATATTCTATCATAAAGGGGTATTACGGCCTATGTTTGCCGTTTGCTGATGCAAAGGTAACACTTTTTTTTAGTAGTAATATAGCAGTTCGCCCAAATAATGATAACCCGGCATTAGTGTCATTCCGACAGAGCGAAGCGACGAAAGTTCAGTTCGACAACACAA
Organism: Bacteroidaceae bacterium; assembly: GCA_017558165.1. Taxonomy (GTDB): domain Bacteria; phylum Bacteroidota; class Bacteroidia; order Bacteroidales; family Bacteroidaceae; genus HGM04593. The sequence continues at coordinate 1,586 of JAFYWE010000171.1, read as the reverse complement.
ACAGCGATAGGTCGCACGTTGCACTGACAAGGTTAGTGCCGTGCGGGTCGCGATTGGTTTGTGCTTGTCAATGGATCTCTAAAATAATATACGAGATATCTCCCATACGGTCGATATGACATGAATGGTGGAATCTGAGATTGTGGGGCGACAATTTATTTTTAAATCGTATTGAAAAATATTGTTAAAATGTTGGGCTTGGACATGTTCGGTCGTGAAATATTCGGGTAAACGTGATATTATTTACACAAGTTCTCACTATTTTTGTAGAAAATTGCGTAACTGCGCCTTCGTGCGTCATGTGGCGTTGCGCATTAGAAGTTGTTTAAATTTATGTCCTTGAAATTTTTATAGAACTTTTTTAGAGTGTTTTTTTATTTTTCAAAGGCGCATAGCGGGCTATGTAACTGCGAAAAAGGAAAAAACAGGGAAAAAAGGGCATAAAAAGACAAGCACTTCTTGAGGATAATGTAAATAATATTTTTGAAAGAAATTTAAACAGCTTCTTAATACACTTGATGGTATATGCCGGTAATTGATTACAGAAACGTTGATATACATATTGACTCCAAGGTGATTCTGGAGAATGTGACCTTCTCGCTTGAGGAGGGCGAATTCGCGTACATAATAGGAACCGTAGGTTCGGGAAAATCCACACTCCTCAAGACCATTTATGGCGAGGTGGAGATAGAGGATGGCGAGGCCTGCGTGTTCGATGAGTACGAGATGTCCAGGATAAGGAACAGGGCCTTGCAGAGACTGCGCAAGCGTCTGGGTATCGTGTTCCAGGATTTCCAGCTGTTGACCGACCGCACGGTGAACGAGAACCTTGACTTCGTGCTCCGTTGTACGGGATGGAAGAACAAGGACGAGCGCCGTGAGCGAATAAAGGAGGTGCTTGAGCTTGTGGGCTTGCCACAGAAGGGCTACAAGCGTCCGCATGAGCTGTCGGGTGGTGAGCAGCAGCGCATTGTCATTGCGCGTGCAATCCTCAACAAGCCCGAGTTGCTGTTGGCCGATGAGCCTACGGGTAACCTTGACAATGAGACCGGCGACTACATAATGACACTGCTGCACGATATAAGCCGCAAGGAGAAGATGGCCGTGCTCATGATTACACACAACGAGCAGTGGCTCAAGGCATATCCCGGCACCGTATACCGCTGTGCGGGTCAGCGACTTGAGAAGATGGAGCAGGCTGTGTGCGAGGCGCCTTGCGCCGGCGATGAGCTCCCGCAGGAAACAATGATTGAAACAGAATAAAACATAAGGATATGAAAGTATTGAAATTTGGAGGTACCTCTGTCGGCTCGGCAGAGCGTATGCAGAATGTCGTTAAGCTTATTTCGGACGGCGAGTCAAAGATCGTGGTGTTGTCGGCAATGTCTGGTACGACAAACTCACTCATCGAGTTCACCAACTACCTCAGGAACGGTAACCCTAACGGTGCCTGCGAGCATTCGACTGTATTGCAGTCAAAGTACATGCAGACAATCAAGGAACTCTACAAGAAAGAGGAGTACACAGCTGCAGGAACCGAGATCGTGAACCGCGTGTTCAGCCATCTCCGTGACCTCGCCTACCAG
>JAFYWE010000170.1 GCA_017558165.1 Bacteroidaceae bacterium | reverse complement strand
TACCGATGTTACATGGAATATCTGTCGTTGGGCGTTTCCTGGTACCTGGGCATGCGAGGTGGCCGATTCATGGCGCACCACCGAGGATATCTACCTTGGATGGGAATCCGTGAAGAGCATCATTAACCAGAGCCTCTATCTGTCGGCATACACAAGCCCGGGCCACTACAACGATATGGATATGCTTGAGGTGGGACGTGGCCTTACCGATGAGGAGGACAAGACCCATTTCGGTATTTGGTGTATGATGAGTTCTCCTTTGCTCATTGGCTGTGACCTCAACGATATCAAGGGCAATGCGCTCGCGCTTATGCAGAACAAGGAACTCATCGCTGTTGACCAGGATGCCCTTGGTCTGCAGGCGTATGTAGTAAAGCGTGAGAACGGTGGTTATGTGCTTGTTAAGGATATAAACGAGAAGTATGGCCTTGAGCGAGTGGTGGCTTTCTACAATCCTACCAATTCGGCGCTCTCGATGAGTGTCGGCTTCAATGAGCTTGACCTTGCAGGCCGCGTGAAGGTTCGTGACCTTTTTGAAAAGAGCGAGAAGGGATACTATGAGGGTTCTTATTCCGTAAGCGTTCCTGCTCATGGTACCAGAATCTATAAGCTGAAGGCCGAGCAGCGCCTTGAGCGCACGAATTATGAGGCCGAGACAGCATGGCTCACATGCTATCAGGAGCTGAAGAACCATGAGGTGCTCGGTACAGCCGTGTATAGCGAGAAATCTTACTGCTCGGGTGGCGTGGTTGTCGGCTGGTTGGGTAACCGTGCCGAGAATGACCTGCAGTGGCGTAACGTATATTCAAAGGACGGTGGCGAGTACACCTTGCGCGTTTATTTTGTGACCGGTGACAACCGTACCATCAAATTGAGCGTGAACGGTGGTGAGCCTTTGTCTTATACCGGCAACTCCGGTGGTTGGAACACTGTGGGTAGCGCCGATTTCGATGTCGTGCTGAAGGCTGGTGAGAATGTGGTACGTCTTTTCAATGATAATGCGTATATGCCTGACGTTGACCGTATGGTGCTTGTGAAGAAGGGTGGTGCTGAGGTATCGAATGACTATCCTGTGGTCTTCGACAAGGAGCAGGGCTATACCCACTCAAGCCGTCGCCTGAACAGTGTGTCGCTAGGTGAGCAGGTGATCCAGCTTCCTACACCGCTCAAGATATACAGCAGGGTTGATGATGCTTTCTTCAGTGCTGAGGCTGGCAAGAGCGTTGCTCCTTCGTTCGGCTATACCGGCAACTGGATGCATGGATTCGTATATATCGACCGTGGCCAGGATGGCGCTTTTGATGCTGCTTTGAATGCCGATGGCTCTATTCCAGCGGGCAGTGACATAATGGCGTTCTCTTATGCCGAGCCTTCGTTGGGCTCGGGCAAGGGATATAACAGCAACGGTGATGTGGTTTCAAATTCCAACGTGCTCAACCCACCTGCGTTTACAATACCTGCAGATATGGCTCCCGGTTACTATCTCATGCGCTACAAGGTCGATTGGGCTTCAATAGACCCTGCCGGCCGTGCCGAGGATGGTAACGGTATCATCAAGAATGGCGGTGCTATATGTGATGTCCGTATCAACATACATGCGGCAAACGGTAAGCTGGCTGTTGAGGCCGCTAATGGTGCGTTGCGTTCGGCCGACGGCTCGGCTCTTCCTGCAGCAGTTCCTTTCGGTAAGGAGGTTGCCTTGAAGGTGGTACCTGAGAGTGGCTATGTGTTGGATGTCATCAAGGTCACACACGGACATAATCTTGACGGTGCGCGTGAGATACATGGTGTACAGCAGTACTGTGAGGAACTGTTGCCTGGATATCTGCTTGACGGTGATGTCATGACCATCCCAGCCGAGTATGTTGACGGTGATGTGAGGGTCGTGGCTCTCTTTGCGCGCCAGGAGGGTGGTGAAGGCGGCGAAGGCTATGCCCTTTCGTTCGACAAGTCTGCAACCAGTGCTGGCAAATCATTTATGTTGGATGTGAATGGCAAGGAGTTTGCGGTTGACGGTTCGTCTGTGTATAATGATATGATGGATACTCCTGTAATCCTCGCGGGTACAAGAAGTCTTAATGTCATGCTCGATAATTCACATGCTAAGGATGCGTATCTTTATGTCGATTTCAACAATGACGGTAAATTCACAGCCATGATTGACGCCAACGGAGTTCCTGCGATCTCAAGTGAACTTGTCGCATTCTCTCACTACAACGGCAAGAACAGTGGCGGTGATTCTGTTGAGGCTGGCAATGAGCCGGGAGTGCTCTTCTGCTCTATGCCTGTGGCGCTTGCCGATGGCGTGTACCGCGTACGTCTCAAGCTCGATGCTGATAATGTAAACCCTGCCGGTTCGGCAAATATCGTTGCTGACGGTGGATGTGTGGTTGACTTCCTTGTAAGTATGTCAAGCGGAAACGCTTCCTTACGTCTCTTTACCGTAGACGGCAGTATTGACGGCACCGCCTATTCGGCATTGCCTCTTGTGACACCTCTGCAGCAGGGCTTTACAGCTGTATTGAGAGGTGCTCCGGGGTTTGCAGCTGATGGCGTTACCGTGCGCCACGGCCATAACCTCGACGGTGAGCAGTTTGTGAATGGAAACCGCCAATGGAGCGAGGAGTTCGTTGCAGCAAAGAACAGGACAGTGGTGATTGATAAAAGTCTTGTCGATGGTGATATTGCGCTTTATGCCGAGTTCGTGAAGGAGGACGGCAGTGAGTGGAATCTCGTGTTCAGTGATGAGTTCAATGCAGACGATTACACCCAGCCTCTCAATGAGAAGTGGATGCGTTGCCAACGCTACGGCTCTACATGGAACCGTTTGCTGAGTGACAGCAAGGAGGTAATCTACCTACAGGGTGGCGATCTCGTTGCACGTGCAATACCTAATCCTGATACCGACAGCGATCCTGTCCCCATGATTACCGGTGGTATAAAGAGCAACAAGCGCTTCGGTTTTACATATGGTTACGTCGAGGCGCGTATCCTCTCGAATGCATGGACTGGTCATTTCCCTGCATTCTGGATGATGCCTGAGGATCAGAGCGAGGGTTGGCCTGATTGCGGTGAGATAGATATCTGGGAAGCAATAGATACCGACGGACGTTCATACCACACCATCCATAGCAACTGGACATATGATCTTGGCAACAAGAACAATCCGCAGTCAAGCTTCAATACATCTGTTCCTTATGACCGTTATCACACATACGGCCTGAAGTGGGACGAGAAGACCCTTATATGGTATGTTGACGGTAAGGAGATAGGTCGTTATGCGAAATCGACCAACAGGTCGTATCTTGCACAGGGACAGTGGCCTTTTGACAAGCATTTCCATCTTATCCTCAACCAAAGCGTAGGTAACGGTTCGTGGGCCGCGAATGCCGATGTGAACCATGTCTATGAGACCCGTTTCGACTGGGTTCGTATATACCAGACCAACGGAATGAAGAATACTGACGGTACAGTGGGTGTAGTGGGTGTTGATGACAATAAGGTCGTGGAGGTCGTGGCTGCCGATGGCGGTGCGTACATCACACCTTCGTCTCCTCAGCTTGTAGAGGCTTTTGATGCCACAGGCCGCAAGGTCGGACAGGCCTTTGTTGAGGAATCCGGTTTTATGCCTCTTGCAAGTGGCGTGTATATTGTCGCTGGCTGCAAGGTGGTCGTTAAGTGAAGACATAGTAGCTTTGTTGTGTAATGAGTGTGCCACGCCCTGGGGAGTGGCACACTTGTGATATTGTAGCTTTAAGAAGCTGTTTAAATTTATATCGTTAAGTTTTTTATAGAGCAAAAATAGGGTGTTTTATTATTTTTTGTAGGGCGCGTAGCGGGCTACGTAACCGAGAAAAAGAAGAAAACATACATTTTTGAATATAAAAAACAAC
>JAFYWE010000169.1 GCA_017558165.1 Bacteroidaceae bacterium | reverse complement strand
AAGGAGGCTGCCGAGAAGGCAAAGATCGAGTTGTCATCAACAACTTCAACAGAGATCAACCTCCCATACATCACAGCAACAGCAACAGGTCCAAAGCACCTCGTCAAGACCTTGACACGTGCTAAGTTCGAGTCACTCGCCCACACACTCATCCAGGCTTGCCTTGAGCCATGCAAGAAGGCAATGAGCGACGCAGGCCTTAACAATGCAGACATTGACGAGGTTATCCTCGTAGGCGGTTCAACACGTATCCCTGCCGTTCAGAAGGTGGTTGAGGATTTCTTCGGCAAGGCTCCTTCAAAGGGTGTTAACCCAGACGAGGTAGTAGCTGTAGGTGCAGCCATCCAGGGTGCCATCCTCAACAAGGAAGGCGGTGTAGGTGACATCGTGCTCCTTGACGTTACACCACTCTCAATGGGTATCGAGACACTCGGTGGCGTAATGACAAAGCTCATCGACGCAAACTCAACAATCCCTTGCAAGAAGAGCGAGACATTCTCTACTGCAGCAGACAACCAGACAGAGGTTACCATCCACGTACTCCAGGGTGAGCGTCCAATGGCAAACCAGAACAAGTCTATCGGCCAGTTCAACCTCACAGGCATCGCTCCGGCACGTCGCGGTGTTCCACAGATTGAGGTGACATTCGACATCGACGCCAACGGTATCCTCAAGGTATCGGCTAAGGACAAGGCTACAGGCAAGGAGCAGGCTATCCGCATCGAGGCATCTTCAGGCTTGAGCAAGGAGGAGATCGAGCGCATGAAGCAGGAGGCTGAGGCAAATGCCGATGCAGACAAGAAGGAGCGCGAGAAGATCGACAAGCTCAACCAGGCCGACTCAATGGTATTCCAGACAAGAAACCAGCTCAACGAGCTTGGCGACAAGATCCCAGCCGACAAGAAGGCTCCAATCGAGGCTGCGGTACAGAAGCTCGAGGACGCTCACAAGGCACAGGACCTCGCAGGCATCGACGCAGCAATGGCAGAGCTGAACAACGCTTGGCAGACAGCAAGTGCCGAGATGTACGCACAGAGCGGTGCTCAGGGCGCACAGGGTGCCCAGCAGCAGGGTAACGCCGGCCAGCAGGACAACAACGACGTCCAGGACGCCGAGTTCGAGGAGGTTAAGTAATCCAGGACGGACATATATTGCAACAGCAGGGTGTAACTCAACGAGTTACACCCTGCTGCGTTATTACATCAAGTTTACACAATCTAAGGCAAAACCAATTATGCAAAATACCCCCGTAACTTTGTTAGACCATTTATCCGAGTCTTACAAAATTCTTTGGAAAGTGTCGGACAAATGGTCTTGTTATCTTAAACATTCGAGTCATCATCGAAAGGAAGTGCGTCCATAAACCTATCGAAGTCGCTTTGGAATAGGCGGTCTTGTATGATACGATACTTTTCAAACTCCGTTTCTGCATGTTCTTTTGCTTGTTCGGCAGACACTTGTCCTGTCGTTTGCAGAACTTCGTTTCCACCAGCGGCCAAAATGGAATCTATCCGCTTTGCCCAGTCTTCCATGGTCATAGGAATATGTCGTTTCGCCATTCTTTCAGCCAATTCAAGCACACCATTCAGCAACTGTCCCATATCGGCCAGTTCTGCTTCTTTGAGATAATTTTTGGCAATTACCACGTCTGTCTTAACTATTTTACCATCGGGCGCATTCTCCCACGAAGTAAGTCCCATGTGTTCCTGCTCTGCATCAGCTCGTTCTACAATCAGTTCAGCGGCAGTTCGTCCGTGAACGGTGCATATTCCGCCCCATACCCGTTCACTTTCCGAGACATCTTCAAGGCTCTTTAAAAGCACAAAATGTCCCAAATTGATGTCCGTTCGCCTATAAATAGGCAGAACAAATGGATAAATTAGCCATTAAATCGACTTTTTTCCGGAGCATACCCGTTCACCTTACAAAAACGGGTGATACAACTCCATTTTTCCGGAGCATATCCGTTCAATTGTCGGGCGGTTCCTTTTATTTTCCGGCCCATATCCGTTCACATGGAATGAATATGGAGATGAACCAGAGCTTTTTCCGGAGCATACCCGTTCACTTTGGTGTATTCTTCCTGTATCTTCGTGCCGTTATTCCAATAGATACCGGTACGTCAATGGCAGGAACAGTAAAGAAGATGAGCCTAATCAAGCAAGTGTTGCAACTGAAGCAACAAGGAGAATCGAATCGCGGTATTGCCCGCAAGTTACCAATCAACAAGGAAACCGTGAACGGCTACATGCAGACCGTCAATGCCAACGGATGGCAGATTGACGAGCTTCTGAAGATAGAAGACCCTGAACTGGAACGCATGTTCCATGCCGGTAGTCCTGCCTATACGGACAACCGCATGGAGGAGTTCCTGCGTCTGCTTCCCTATTTCCGTGAACAGCTTACCGACCGCAAGCTTCATGTGACCCGCCAGCTTCTGTGGGAGGAATATCGTCAGACGCATCCCGATGGATACGGCAAGTCACAGTTCTATGAACACCTGAAGCAGAACCTTGTGGCACAAAAGGATATCACCACAGTGCTTTCACAATCCTACGTTGCCGGTGAGAAGCTGATGGTAGACTTTGCCGGTGACAAGCTTTCTTACATAGACCCTGAAACGGGAGAGATTGTCAAGGTGGAAGTGTTCGTCGGATGCATGCCCTATAGTGACTATATCTATGTCACATGCGTACCTTCCCAACGTACGGAAGACTTCCTCTTTGCCATCCGTATGTGTCTGGAACATCTGGGGGGTGTCCCTGCGATCATTACTCCCGACAATCTGAAGGCTGCAGTTGTCAAAACCGACAGGCATGAACCGAAGATAAATACTGCACTGCATGATATGGGAAACCATTATGGCTTTGTCGTGCTTCCGTGCGACCCCGCATCGCCTACCCAAAAGGCACTTGTGGAAGATGCAGTAAGGATTACCTATAACCGTATTGCCGCCAAACTACGCAAACGTGAGTTCCATTCCTTGCTGGAACTGAACAAGGCTGTTGCGGAGTTGGCCGGACAAGTCAACCAGACCCGCATGCAGAAACGGCCCTATACCCGTGAGGAACGTTTTCATGCAATGGAGAAACCTCATTTAAGACCACTGCCTGAAGATATCCATGAGATGCGTTATTATGCCGACCTGAAAGTGCAGAACAATTGTTTTGTGGAACTCAGGCACGATAAGACAACACATTTCTACAGCGTTCCATACATCCATGTCGGAAGAATGGCAAAGGTTGTGTTCACCAGGTCATGGGTCAAGATATACGTGGACGGGAAACCGGTTGCTACCCACCCACGCAAACATGAATACGGACATACCTATGAGAAGGAGCATCTGGCATCCAGCTCGAAAGCCATACTGGAACGTTCGGCTGCATACTATGTGACATGGGCCGGAAAGAAGTCGGAGGACTGCAGGGCATATGTCACTGAAATCTTCAATCCCAAGCGCACCAACCAACCCGAGGAAGTGTATTACCGCTTGTGTTCTGCCATACTCTCGTCCTACCGCAAGTATGAAGCTGCATTGGCGGATCTCACTTGTCGGCAATGTTTGGAAAACCGCATATTCACTTACAGGAAGTTTGAGGCCATCCTCAGACACAATCATATGATGCAGTCCGAGGATGAACCTTGCCTGTTTGCACCGACCCCCACCGACCATGTCAACATGCGTGGAAACGGCTATTTCAGATAACAACCATTATAAACATCTTAAAAACAACCAGATTATGACAGAAGAAACAGTAAGATTCCTTCATGAACTCAAGCTGCCGGGAATGGCGGCATGTTGGACTTCCCTTGAAGAGACGCACCAACTGGACAAACTCTCCATGCGCGAGGGGATGCAGCTCATGCTGCAGCATGAACGTGACACAAGACAGTCCAACCGAATTGCACGTCTCATCAAGAATGCCGGATTCCGTCTCAAGGCTACCATTGAAGAACTGGAGACAGACACAACAAGAGGCATATCAGCTACAGATGTTGCAGACCTGACGACCGGAAAATACATCAGGGACGGACGTACAATCATCATCAATGGAGCTACAGGAACGGGCAAGTCCTACTTTGCCTGTGCATTGGGTGAAAGAGCATGCAGACAAGGGATAAAGACACTATACTTTACAATGAACATGCTTATCGAAAATCTCAGACTGGTACACCTTGAAGGACGTGAAACCAACTTTTTCCGAAAACTCATGGCGCATGAACTGCTCATCATCGATGACTTTGGTATGGTTAAACTAGAAGGGAAAATCCAGCATGACTTCGAACAGATTGTCGATGACCGGTACAACCGAAAGGCACTCATTCTTGCAAGCCAACTGCCGGTAGCCGATTGGTATGATGTTTTCCAAAGCGAGCTGATAGCTGAAGCATGTCTCGACAGATTAGTTCATAAATCAAGCAGATTTGAACTCAAAGGAGAGAGTCTAAGAAAAAAATATTAACTTTGCCAACGATACTGAAGATTACTAACCAAGTGAACGGATATCACCGGAATTAGTGAACGGGTATCGTCGGAATATGCACTCTAGCAACCACCATCATAGAAGATTCTTCACAAAACTTATATCTATACTCCGAACAATTTGCATTAAGCAGACGCTTCAGTAGTTTTCGTGAGTTGGGGGGGGAAGTGCAAAGTCATAACAGAGCATGGCAGATGTGAAAAAATGCAAAATAAACGTCTTTCTTGCGAAAATAAACATAGTGTGTGCCGAGTT
>JAFYWE010000168.1 GCA_017558165.1 Bacteroidaceae bacterium | reverse complement strand
CTTCCACGGAGTGCCGATGAATATCTTCATCAGGCAGAAGTAGGCCGAGCGTAACAAGGTCAATTTCCCGAAATATGAATATCTTCATCAGACAGAAATAAAATCCTGAATATATAAGCAACAGGGAGCAGACCTCGGTCGCTCCCTGTTGCTTATATTATTTATTCCCCATATTCTTTACCTGGCGCAATATCTCGCTCGAGAATAGGAAGCCGTTGAGCGTGCTGTTGTCGGTGTTGAGGATATCTTTCTTGTTGCCTTTCCAGCTGAGTTCTCCGTCGGAAAGGAACAGTATGTGGTCGCCGATGTTCATCACCGAGTTCATGTCGTGCGTGTTCACGATTGTGGTGATTCCGTATTCCTCGGTAATGCCGTGTATGAGCTCGTCTATTATGAGCGATGTCTGCGGGTCGAGTCCCGAGTTCGGCTCGTCGCAGAACAGGTATTTAGGCTTCATTGCTATTGCTCGTGCGATAGCGGCGCGCTTCTGCATTCCTCCCGACAATTCTTCAGGGCTCTTGTCCTGTGCCTCCAACAGGTTAACGCGCTCAAGGCATGTGCGTGCGCGCTTGAGTCGCTCGTTGTATGTGAGTGACGAGAACATGTCCAGCGGGAACATTACGTTTTCCAGTACGCTCATGGAGTCGAATAATGCGGCATTCTGGAACAGCATTCCCATCTCCTGGCGCATAAGCAGTTTCTCCTCCTTGCCCAGTGACATTATGTTGCGCCCGTCGTAGGTGATTGTGCCCTTTTCCGGGATCAGCAGTCCTACGATGCATTTGAGCAGCACGGTCTTTCCTGCGCCGCTCTTTCCTATGATGAGGTTTGTCTTGCCGTTGTCGAACGTGGCATTGATGCCCTTGAGCACGTCTTGACCCTCAAAGCTCTTGTAAAGTGAATCTACTTCTATCATTGCATCAGGAGTTGAGTGAGAACCATATCCGAGAACAATATTAGCACGCTGCAGCTTACCACGGCGTTTGTACTTGCCTTGCCCACCTCAATTGAGCCACCCTTCACGTTATAGCCGTAGAACGATGCCACCGATGTTATTATGAAGGCGAAGAACAGTGCCTTGATGACGCTGCACCATATGTACCACTGGTTGAATTCGTACTGTAGTCCCACGGTGAGGTCCTGTGGTGTCATTATGCCGGTGAACTTGCCTATGGCAAATGCTCCGGCAATTCCGGCCGCTATGCTGAAGATGACCATGATGGGGATGGTGGTCATCAGCGCGGTTATCTTGGGGAGTATAAGGAAGTTCGCCGAATTCACTCCCATTATCTCAAGCGCGTCAATCTGTTGGGTGACGCGCATTGCACCTATCTCCGATGTTATGTTCGAGCCTACCTTGCCGGCAAGGATGAGGCACATTATTGATGATGAGAACTCAAGGAGCAGGATCTCGCGTGTGGCATATCCTACCACGAACTTAGGCATCCAGGGGCTCTCTACGTTCAGCTTCATCTGTATGCATATTACGGCTCCTATGAAGAATGAGATAAGAAGTACGATGGGTATGGAGTTCACGCCCAGCTGGTATGTCTCGCGCAGTGTCTGTCTGAAGAAGATGTTCCATCTCTGCGGGCGTGAGAGTACGCGTCCCATCAGGATAAGGTAGCTGCCGAATGTCTTTATTGAGTCAATGAGTATCATTTCTGTCAAATTACTGCTCTATTGTCTGCAAAGGTATTAAAAAATGCCCATCTGTCGTGTTAATAAATATTACAAAGTTGCTCTTTTGGCCGTTTGCCTCCATAAAGGGGCCGTTTTTTTGCTTAAACGGCAAAATTGCATTATCTTCGCCAAGAATAATCTATGCTTTTGGGAAATGGAGAAAAACGATAACAATATTGTAGCAGGTGGCGCAGAGCGTATGGTGCTGCGTACCGAAGGTCTTGTCAAGAGGTATGGCAAGCGTACGGTCGTTAATAATGTTTCGTTTGACGTTAAGCAGGGCGAGATTGTGGGCTTGCTTGGTCCTAACGGAGCAGGAAAGACCACGTCGTTCTATATGACCACTGGTCTTGTGGTTCCCAATGGCGGACGTATCTTCCTCAATGACGAGGAGATTACCAAATATCCCGTGTACAAGCGTGCACGTGCGGGTATAGGCTATCTTGCCCAGGAGGCGAGCGTGTTCCGTAAGCTGAGTGTAGAGGACAATATCGCTTCGGTGCTTGAGCTCACCGGCAAGCCTAAGGAGTACCAGAGGGAGAAACTCGAGAGCCTTATCCAGGAGTTCCGCCTGCAGAAGGTGCGCAAGAATCTTGGTGACCGTCTTTCGGGTGGTGAGCGTCGTCGTACCGAGATTGCGCGTTGTCTTGCCATTGATCCTAAATTCATTATGCTCGACGAACCTTTCGCGGGTGTCGACCCAATCGCAGTCGAGGATATCCAGTATATTGTGTGGAAACTGAAGGACAAGAATATCGGCATCCTCATTACCGACCACAACGTGCAGGAGACCTTGAGTATCACTGACCGTGCATATCTGCTCTTCGAGGGCCGTATCCTGTTCGAGGGAACACCCGAGGTGCTTGCCGAGAATCCTATTGTGCGCGAGAAATATCTTGGCCGCGACTTCGTGTTGCGCAAGCGCGAATTCCAGATTGACGAGGATTAAGAAACGGTTCTTCCTGTAACTGTCCGGGAGGCTTGTTTTCAATAAGTTACGAACAATTTCGGTTTTTGCTTGATTTTGTGCCTAACTTATTGTATTTTTGCACGCTCTAAATTCGGTATATAGTATGCCGTGCTTAGAGCGGGCGTTCCTTATTTATATACGCCCGCGCATATTGCTAAGAAGTTGTTTAAATTTATGTCCTTGAAATTTTTATAGAACTTTTTTAGAGTGTTTTTTCATTTTTCAAAGGCGCATAGCGGGCTATGTAACTGCGAAAAAGGGAAAAACAGGCAAAAAAGGGCATAAAAAGACAAGCACT
>JAFYWE010000167.1 GCA_017558165.1 Bacteroidaceae bacterium | reverse complement strand
GTAAGAGCCTTGACAAGGTAAGCTCAATCTTCTTCAACCTCAACGAGAGCGAGAACACACCGCAGATGACCGAGATTGAGGAGTATGTAGTGCCCAAGCTCACCGAGCTCAGCGGTTACATCTACATGAATGATACATTGTTCGGCCGCATACGCGCACTCTACGACAAGCGCGAGAGCCTTGGCCTTGACGAGGAACAGATGATCGTACTCGACAACTACTACCAGGCATTTGTACGTGGTGGAGCACTCCTCAACGAGGAGGACAAGACAACATTGCTCGATATCGACACCAAGCTTGGACTTGCACAGATCAAGTTCAGCAGCAACCTCCTTGCCGACAACAAGGCATTCAAGCTCGTCATCACCGACAAGGCCGACCTCGCCGGATTGCCACAGAGCGTAATCGACGCTGCGGCAAGCGAGGACGGCCAGAGCTGGACCTTCACACTCGACAAGCCAAGCTGTATCCCATTCCTGCAGTATGCCGACAACCGCGCACTCCGTGAGCAGGTGTACAAGGCATACTACGGCCGTGGCGACAACAACAACGAGAACGACAACAAGGCAATCATCAAGGAGATCCTGCAGTTGCGCCAGCAGAAGGCAAAGCTCCTGGGCTTCGAAAGCTTCGCACACTTCGTGCTTGACGAGAAGATGGCAAAGACACCCGAGGCCGCACTTGACCTCATGAACAAGATTTGGGAGCCAGCAGTAAAGCGTGCTGCCGAGGAGCGTGCAGCACTGCAGCAGGTTGCCGACCGAGAGGGTGCGAATATCAAGATCGAGGGTTGGGACTGGTTCTACTACACCGAGAAGCTCCGCAAGGAGAAATATGCCCTCAACGACGAAGTCATCACCCCATATTTCAAGCTCGAGAACGTGCTTCAGGGAGCATTCGACTGCGCTACCAAGCTCTACGGCGTTACATTCGTGAAGCGCAATGACATCCCTGTATACCACCCCGAGGTAAGCACATACGAGGTTCTTGACAGCGAAGGAAAGCACCTTAGCATGTTCTACACCGACTTCTTCCCACGTGCTACAAAGCGTCAGGGCGCTTGGATGACAAACTTCGTTAACCAGCGCAACATCTGTGGCGAGGAGGTACGCCCGATGGTTGTAAACGTATGTAACTTCACTGCGCCACAGGGCGACACTCCTGCACTGCTCAACATCGACGAGACACGTACCCTTTTCCACGAGTTCGGCCACGCACTCCACGGAATGCTCACACAGGCACACTATCCCAGCGTGAGCGGTACCAACGTGAAGCACGACTTCGTTGAGCTCTTCTCACAGGTAAACGAGAAGTGGGCCGTACACCCCGAGGTAATGCCAACATTCGCAAAGCACTACATAACAGGCGAGCCAATCCCGGCAGAACTCATCGCAAAAATGCAGCAGAGCGCATTCTTCAACCTTGGTTTCGAGACTACAGAGCTTGTGGCTGCAGCGTTGCTCGATATGAAGATGCACCTTGTAAGCGACTACACTAATTTTGACTGCAACGAGTACGAGAAGGAGTTGCGCCAGGAGCTCGGCTTCATCCCGGAGATTGAGTACCGTTACCGCAGCACCAACTTCGCACACGTATTCGGCGGTGGCTATGCAGTAGGTTACTACGCATACTTGTGGGCCGAGGTTCTCGACTGCGACGCATTCGAGCTGTTCAAGGAGAAGGGCGTGTTTGACCCGGCATCGGCAGCGGCGTTCAAGAACCTGTTCGAGATGGGCGGTAGCAAGGACCCGATGCGCGAGTACCGCAAGTTCCGTGGTGCTGATGCCAACCCCGATGCACTGCTCCGCGCAAGAGGTCTTATCTGATATCGCAAGATTTAAGGAATAATCAAAACCTTTTATAATGTTGCCTGTCATTTTGAGCGCAGCGAAAAATCTCATCAAAAAACAAGATCCTTCGTATTCACTCAGGATGACACGGACAACAGATAGAATATGTTTGAAGTTTGCCAATAAGATTCTAATAAACTTAGAAGCTGTTTAAAATTATATCGCCAAGTTTTTTATAGAGCAGGAATGTTATGTTTATTTATTTTTTAAGGGCGCATAGCGGGCTATGTAACCGCAAAAAAGAAAGAAACAGGCATTTTTGAATATAAAAAACGGCGAAACTATCAGCTTCTATAAGAAAATATTTTTTTTAGAAATTTAAACAGCTTCTTATGGAAGAGAGAATAGAAAAAGCGATATCATTGTTCAAGGAGGGCTTCAACTGCAGCCAGTCAGTTGTTGCGGCATACGCCGACCTCTACGGATATACCCAGGAACAGGCACTCAAGATGTCGGCATCCTTCGGCGGTGGCATAGGCCGCATGCGCCAGACCTGTGGCGCGGCTTGCGGACTCTTCATGCTTGCCGGTCTTGAGAGCGGATGCACCGAGGGCAAGGACCGCGAAGGCAAGGAGGCCAACTATAAGATGGTGCAGGAGTTTGCCGAGGAGTTCCGCAAACGCAACGGCTCACTCATCTGCGCCGAGCTTCTCGGGCTTGCCAAGAATGCACCTACACCAACCACGCCCGACGCCCGTACGGCCGAGTACTACAAGAAGCGCCCGTGCGTGAAGATGGTTGAGGAAGCCGCCCGAATTTTCGGTGAATATCTTGAAAACAATAAATGACAACAAACAAAACAGAGTGCACTTGCGTTAATGTAAGTGCACTCTTTATTTCATAAAATTTTACATAAATCCAACCGAAATGGTTGAAAATCATTCATTTTTGTTTGTCACGTCATTTTTTTGTTGTACTTTTGCACCCGAATTTCAAAAACAGGGGTCAAAACAGCAATAAATCATTGTTTGACAACACTTTTGAATAGAGAGAAGAAACTATATTAATGTTGAATTAAAAAAATATCAAGAAATTATGATTGAGAATGCTGGTGCATTTGCAGGCCGTATCTGGACTGCGTTGAACGAGACAGAGGGTCTCACTCTTAAGCAGATTAAGACAAAGACAAAGTTGAAGGACAAGGAGCTCTACCTCGGTTTGGGTTGGTTGCTTCGTGAGGACAAGATCTTCTCTAGCGTAGCTGGTGAGGAGGAGATTCTCATCCTCAAGTAATTGATACTTCAATTATATATAATGAATCCCGGTGCCAAAGCATCGGGATTCATTATTTTATCATCACATCAGCGGCGTTATAAGACACACAAGCCAGCCGCAGAAACGGCGCCAGCAAGAGCGCTCCTTGTAAATCTCCCTGGTAAGCCTGAAGCTGTTCTGTTTGTCAAGCTCGATATAACCGTTAAGTTCATCGGTATCCTCCTTTCCAAAGACAAAGATATTGGCCTCATAGTCATAGATAAGACTACGGCTGTTGAGGTTGGCCGAGCCTATGGTGCAGAACTTGCCGTCCACACACATTACCTTCGAATGGTTGAAACCACCGGTGTACATGTACACCTCGGCACCGCGTTTCATGAGCTGGTAGCCCACACGCCACACGCCATCGGGCATGGCCGGGATATCACCCTTTGCCGACAGCACCAACGACACCTTCACGCCATCATCAATGGCTTTCTCAATAGCCTTGCGCACAACGGGCATCGGCATGAAATATGGATTTATCAGCACCAGGCTGTCCTTTGCCGAGTTTATCGCATTGGCATATGCACGTCGCATTCGCTTGGGGGTCTTGCGCGGCCATCGGTCGACAACGGCAACATCCGCACCACCCTCTGTTTCATGCACTGGATAATACGCCAAGCCCTCAAGTCTTTCACCGGTCTCGCCTTCCCACATGTCAAGCAAAATTCTCTGCAGCTCATTCACGGCTGGGCCGGTGACCTTTGAGTGCATATCTCGCCACTCTCCAATGCCCTCAAGTCCGTTGAGATAGTAGTCGGCAACATTTATGCCACCAATATAACCCACCTTGCCGTCAATCACAACAATCTTGCGGTGATCGCGTGACATAACATGGTTTATCCAAGGGAAGACGATAGGGTCGAACTTCACAATCTCAATCCCCTGCTCACGTATTGCCTCAAGGTCCTTTTTCTTGAGCGGGCGGTCATTGGACATATTGCCGAACGCATCGAACATCGCACGCACCTCAACACCCTCCTTAGCCTTTTTTGCCAACGCCGTAATAAGTACCTTGTTGATTGAATCGTTACGGAAATTGAAATATTCAAGATGGATATGATGCTTGGCTCTATCGATATCGGCCAGCAGACTGTCGAATTTAACATGCGCCCCGTTCAATATATCCACATGGTTATTCTGCGTATATGGGATATTCTCGGTCTTGATATAGGAGATGAAAGCAGAATCAGAACTGACATAATCACCTCTCTCAATAGCGATGAAACTGCTGCACGACGACATCATCACCGCGCACAACACAAAAGACAGATGTAACAGTATCCT
>JAFYWE010000166.1 GCA_017558165.1 Bacteroidaceae bacterium | reverse complement strand
GCGGGCAATGATCTTTGTTCCGATAGCCGCCTGCAGCGCAATATCGAACTGCTGTCTTGGAATGAGGTCACGCAGTTTCTCACACATCTGTCGTCCAAGGCCATAGGCGTTGTCAACGTGGGTGAGTGTAGAAAGCGCATCCACAGGCTCACCGTTGAGCAGGATATCGAGCTTGATGAGCTTTGATGTCCTGAAGCCGGCAGGATGGTAGTCGAATGAGGCATATCCCTTTGAGATACTCTTGAGCTTGTCATAGAAGTCGATCACGATCTCACCAAGTGGCAAGAGGAAACGTATATCCACACGATTACCGGTGATGAACTCCTGTTTGAGAAGCTCGCCACGCTTTGACAGACACAGTGTCATGATGGGGCCGATATACTCGGCACGTGTAATGATGCTTGCGTTGATGTATGGTTCCTCAATGTGGTCAATCAGAGTCGGGTCTGGCATACCGCCTGGGTTATGAACCTCCTTTGCCTCGCCCTGCTTGTCATAGACCATATACGAAACGTTAGGCACTGTAGTGATAACGCTCATGTCGAACTCACGGTCAAGACGCTCCTGGACAATCTCCATGTGAAGGAGACCAAGGAAACCGCAACGAAATCCGAAGCCGAGCGCTGCTGATGACTCTGGAGTGAATGTCAACGACGCGTCATTAAGCTGCAACTTCTCAAGCGACGCGCGCAAGTCCTCATAGTCCTCGGCCTCGATCGGGTATACACCCGCAAAGACCATGGGCTTGACCTCCTCGAAACCGGCAATCGCCGCCGAGCATGGTCTTGCAATATGGGTGATGGTATCACCCACCTTTACCTCGCGTGATGTCTTGATACCCGAGATGATATATCCCACATCACCGGTGCGGAGCTCCTGACGTGGAGAGAGATCCATCTTCAACACGCCGATTTCATCGGCATCATACTCCTTGCCGGTATTGAAGAACTTCACCTTGTCGCCCTTACGCAGCACACCGTTGGTAATCTTGAAGTATGCAATGATACCGCGGAACGAGTTGAAAACCGAGTCAAAGATAAGCGCCTGCAATGGAGCTTCCTCGTCACCATGTGGAGCAGGGATACGCTCTACCACAGCCTGCAGGATTTCCTCGATACCCATACCGGTCTTTCCTGAAGCCTCAATGATATCCTCGCGGTCGCAGCCGAGGAGGTCAATGATTTCATCCTTAACCTCCTCGGGCATCGCGTTGATCATATCGCACTTGTTGATTACAGGAATAATCTCCAGGCCATGGTCAACGGCCATATAAAGGTTTGAGATAGTCTGTGCCTGGACACCCTGAGTAGCATCGACAACGAGCAAAGCACCCTCGCAAGCCGCGATTGAACGTGACACCTCGTACGAGAAGTCAACGTGTCCCGGAGTGTCAATCAGGTTGAGAATATACTTCTCGCCTTTGTAGATATATTCCATCTGGATAGCGTGGCTCTTGATTGTAATACCGCGCTCTTTCTCAAGGTCCATATTGTCCAACATCTGACCCTCTGTGATGCTGATGGTCTTTGTAGTCTCCAAAAGGCGGTCGGCAAGCGTAGACTTACCGTGGTCGATGTGGGCAATGATACAAAAGTTTCTAATTTTCTCCATATATTGTAATTGTTTTTTTCGCAAGACACACCGGCATTACACCGGCAATATATTTTCAGGCGCGAAGATACGAATAAAAATCTAAAATATATTTATATTTTATATATAACAACGCAAAAAACACGCATTTGTATAAGCCTAAGAACAGCCGAACGACATAGCATGCAACAACAAAGCGGAGCCGCAAGACCCCGCTTTGTAAACATTATTCACAATTACCGATTGTTATTTAAAGAGACTTTTCGCTGCCTTAAGGACCTGCTTTGTCGCCTCCTTCTTCTTCTCTTCCTTTGTCATTGTGGAATCACCGCCAAGCACGTTGCCTACATCAACGCCGAGGTACTTCTCCACAGCATCCTTGGCGGCATCCTTGGCAACCTCCTTTGCCGCCTCCTTTGCAAGAGACGCGAGATCTATGCTCACCTTTGGAGAAGTGAAAGTACCACCAATGAGAAGGTCGGCTGTACCAACCTTTGAAACCTTGGCAACAGACTCCGGAACCGTTATCTTTCCACGATAGTCTATTGTCTGGTCAAGACCAGTTGTTCCCGAGATATTCATCTTATAATCACCCAGTTTCACATCAAAAGGCTTGGTTGTAACACGTCCGTCATTGATAGTAAAATCAAGCTTCAAGTCCTTAACCTTTGTATCCTTCAACGATGGTTTCTGCAGCACATCGGCAACCTGCTGGATAACGGTCACACCATTGAGACTGACATCCTTTGTCGAGAGCGAACCGCTACCGCTCATTGTAGAGAGTACAGGGCTCATTGTATCATCAAGCTTGGTATCAATCTTCATACTTCCCGAAAAGCATCCAGTCAGGCCATTGAACACCGGAGCAAGTTTCTTAACCATGTCAAGTTCCTTATACGCCTGCGCAAAGACGATATCGGTTAGCTTAAGGGATGCATTGAATCCAGGCTGTACACCCTCTGGAGAGTTGTAAAAACCATTTACCACAATATTACCGCCCATGGTATTCAATGACAGATTCTTCATATCAACCTTGCCATCCTTCACAAGAAGCTTGCCGTTGATATCCTTGAGTGCCATCTTTCCAAACAACACCTCCTTGAAATCGGCATTCATTGTAAAATCAATGTTCTCAGGGATTCTAATGACACCTGCAGTCGCAGCGCTGTCTGTAGTCTCTACAACCTCGGCAACATCACCCTCCGTAGCAACCTCATCGCTTGTTGTCATAAAGTCATTGAGGTCAAAATGATTGCTCTTCACGTTAAGATCACCCTTCAGTGTCGTGCCGTTGAGAGCAAAACCGATGTAGTTCTCGAACTTGCTGTTTACGGTAATATCATTGCCGGCGATATTCACAGTAGTCTCACTGAGCTGGAGATAACGTGGAGTGAATGTAAACACAGAATTCTTTATGTCCACATCAGGCATATCCTTCATTTCGAGCTTCATGTCATTAAGGCGAAGGCTACCCTGTGCACTTATCTTCTCATACTGTTCCTTCTCGATGCTTGACATACGTCCGTTAACGCTCATATCAGCGTCAAGCAATCCGTTCAGATTCATATCCTCAAGCGGATACACATCCTTTATCTTGCCCAAGTCAAGCTTACCCTTTGCCGCCACATCGAACTGCATATCGCTGATAGGGGTAGCCAATGTCGTTGACACACTGAAAGCGTTACCCGCCATAACAAAGCTCAGCGGAGCCACCTTCACTACAGTCTGGTCAATAGAACCACCAGGGTTCGACACTTTTGCCGCGATGTTTATCCTCTCCACACCTGCAGGGAGCGCTGGATACTGGAACATGGCATTCCTTACATCCATATCCACACCGAACTGCGGAACAATACTGTCGCCAATGAGGCTACCTTTGACGAATGCCGCAACAGCCACCTCGCCGTCAGTCTTCAAGCCATCGAAATCCTCGGTATACATAGCCGGTACGAGCGACAGGATCTCCTTAAAACCGATCTGGTTGCTATTGAGAGTCAGATCCATATCCATACCCTCGTCGGTCAAAGCCACCCATCCGTCAACTGCAGCCTTAATGGCATTCAACTGCAGGACATTCTCCTTAAGCGTGAACTTGTTGTTCTCAAGATCAGCATCAACATTCATGTCGGCCGAAATCCTGGCCTTGTTCAGGAATGGGACACCATCCATACTGAATGTCAGGGCCTCAATTGCAGTCTCAAGCCCGAGCATTGTTCGTGCACTGCCGAAATCGCCCGAACACTCGGCATCCATATCCACAATGCTTGCATACATATTGGCCTGACGGTCATCATACACAAGGTTGAAATCAGAAAGAGTAAACTTCTGTAGCTTTATACGGAAAGAGCCGGATGCACTCTCCTCAATTTCCTCTTCAACCTCATCCGTAGGCTTCATCACATCCCAGT
>JAFYWE010000165.1 GCA_017558165.1 Bacteroidaceae bacterium | reverse complement strand
GTTCGCCTCGCTTTGACTTGCGGTGACAACCGGTTCACTTTCTGTTCCGCTCATTGGCGCGAACTTTCCGTTTTCAGTTTTCCGCTTTAACTTTTCAGTTTTCACCTTGAATGCTTCCTTGCGACGGCGGTCGTTCTCTTCATCAAGCATACGACGGCTCTCATCGGTAAACGGCAGATAGCCCCATGTTCCGCGCTCCGGGTCGCTCCACTGATACGCATCGCGCGACTCCAATTTCCAGCCAAGGATTACACGGCACAGGTTGCCGTGCGACGGGGAGTAGAACGAAAGGTTGCGGGCCTCATCGCCCTGCATGGCACGGCTTCCCGCAAACACGGTGTACGACACGTTCCCATAGAACTCCCTTATCTCCTGTTTTTTCTGCGGCGTGGTGCCGAAATGGGCAAGCACCTCGTCAAGCGGCATATCAAAGAGTTCACCAATGCAGGTGAGGTCCCACATACGCACGTCCTCAAGGTTTGTATTGAAGAACAGGCGCGATGGGCTTACGGGATATACCCACACGTCGCGACGCTCCTTGGAGGGGTTGACACCGTACTCTATCCTCTGCGCCGTCATACCGCCGTTGAGCAGCATGCGCATACTGTCGGAATCAAGTTCCTCCATCTCGTTGATATCGTGCACGTACTCTATGGCAACGGACATCATCTCGCCCACCTTGCTCTCGACCTGGTCACGTGCCACACATACCGGGCGCAGCAGATTCTGGCGCAACTGTCCGTCGATATTGCTGAGGATGGGAGCAATCATATTGTTCTTCAACGGGACCTTGCCGTTTTTCTTTATCAGCTCGCCCTCGGTAATCTGTGCAAGAGTATCGGGGTCGGTAACATAGTCACCCCATTGGTCGCCGTAGCTGTACATGAGGCTACGGCGCAGCTTGCGCCTTGCCTCGTCAAGGGCATTCCAGCAGGCCGCGCACTCGTTGAGAAACTCAAGAGCCTTGGGACGTGTACCCTCCTTTGGCGGTTTGCGAAGGATTTTGCCTGGCCTTACTCTTTTATCCAAGAATTTATTCATAGTATCTTTTTATTATCGGGCACGGAAGCCCGGTTGTTCTTATCCAAGAGCAAGCGGATGCGCACAAGGCGCATCCGTCAAGCCCGTTTGAAAACATCCCCAATGGAATCAAGGACGGTTGTAGTAACGCATCAAGGCCTTTACTCTCTGCTCCTCGGGCATATACTCGGCATGTATGAAGCCATTTGTATTCCTGAGATAACGGTGAGTCCTCGGCAGAAGCACTCCCTTGTCAATGAGTTCCCTTACATCCTTCATATATGTCTTGCGGTCCATGTAATGTTTCTCGGCCTTGTGCGAGATGCCGAAATCACCGAACACCTCCTGTCGGTGCCTGCGCCCCGATGCGCGTTTCATCATATATTCGCAATGGCGCTGCATTATCTCTGTCAAATCGGCCTCGGTGAGGAAGCGGTTGCTTCCCGTAAAAAGTCG
This sequence comes from Bacteroidaceae bacterium, assembly GCA_017558165.1. Lineage (GTDB taxonomy): Bacteria > Bacteroidota > Bacteroidia > Bacteroidales > Bacteroidaceae > HGM04593. Next base: position 3,117 of record JAFYWE010000165.1, on the reverse strand, counting down.
TGACCTTACAAGGGCATTCCTCACGAACTCCTTTACGCGGGCATAGACGCCACGCTCCTTAGGGGTAAGCGACACTCCCTCGGCCAGGTGTGCGAGATACTCCTCAACCGCCGCATACTTGCCGCGACCTTTGTATTTATTTCCCATACGCTCAATACCGGCAAGTACCTCGGGTGATGCCTTGCGGAGCACGTTCTCCAGGAAATTGCTCATCTGGAAGCCGAAGATACCCAAAAGACCGTAGTGCCCGACAGTCTCGTGCAGGACCGTCCTTTCCAGCTCTTCCATAGACTTGATATTCGGCAGGTTCACCACTACGCGCCTGAGATTGTTCCACCCTTCGGCAATCAGATTCGTATTATACGTATTGACGGCATCACGATCATTAGGGTCGGGCAACGGTATCTCACGGACATCGCTTATTACCTCGATATTTACGCCCAGTTTCTTGCCCATCTCCTGGACTCGCACCTTATAACGCTCAATATCCTCCTTGGTGTTCCTTGCTCCCGTTCCGCTCCACAGATATGGCGAGCCCTCTCGCTGGACAACCTTCATCACATAACCGGCAGGAGGTGGTTTGGGGACTCCATTATGACGGCCCTCATTCTCACGCTCAATCATCAGGTTATACTCGTCCATTTCCATATTCTTGACCTCGGCGTTAGTCATTCCGCGGAGAGCGCCATCGGCTCCCAGTTTTTTGATTGACTCGGCACGGGCAGGGTCAGCTCCCGACTTCAAGGCCTCGACCTCGCTCCTCAGGAATGCCTCATACTCATCGAGCGCGTTGCTGAACTTGGGTTTGACCATAAAGAAACTCTCATTCACATTCACCATCAACTCGCCTCGCTTGAGGTCATACTTGTCCTCAATGGCACAGCGGGTATCGTGGAGCAGCTGCACCATTCCCGCACTGTCATACATGGCACGTCCGGCAATTTCGGAGATGACTTTTTCCTCGGCCTTGGTCATAGGCTCGCCAAAAGCCTTCTTGCACACCAGGTTCGAGATATGATCCACATCAATTCCCTTCTCCTTTGCATAGAGACCGGCCTGGCGCATGAAACTTACCGAGCGCACACCGCCGGTAAGCTCGTCCTCGAATATCATTATGCGGTTGGCCCTCAAGTTTCCCTTATGAAGCATAAGACGGCCCTCCACACTCTCGGCCGGCCCCACATACTCGGTAGAGATCTTTTTCCCCGCAGCGTCGAAGAACCGTATCGAATAGTTGCCGTTCCTGCTTACAGAGATATCATAGCCAAACGGAACCGGAGGGCTACTTGTCACCTTGCTCTCTACAAGGAGCATGAGCTTTGACTTCGTCGATGCCGACAGTTCCTCACTCGCCATCATCCTGGAATAGGTCTCCATAAGACTGTTGTTTTTCTCAACCAAAGATGGCATCTTGAGTGAAGCCTCGATGTCCGACATCAGTTTGCCGGCATCTACATTCAGATTCTCGAGCTCGGCAGCCTCAGCCTCGGAGAACCTGAACCTCCGCTTTATCTTGCCGTCGCTGTCCAGTTTCATGGCAGCACCCTTCGGGCGCCATTTTGCAAGGCGCATGCTCAAGAGCGTAGCCGTACCCGACGCATAGTCCTTGGCCAGGTCAATAGGGGATATCTCGGCTCCGTGGAGCAACCCGTCAATCCCCGACACCGCAGTGAAGACGGCCGACTCGGAGCAAAGCACACCGGACTTGGCAAAAGCCCTCCTCCACCCTTCGGCACGCGCAGCCTTGGCACCCAACGGCGTACTTACCATACCAAGGGCTGCACCCGTAAGCGCACCTTTCGTAAACGCCCCGGTCCATTTCCCAGGTTCGAACTCCCTTTCAAGAGCCGAGTCGACCAGACTATGCGCCAGGTCATAGCCACCGAGTGTCACTCCCTGTGCAACGGAATTGTAGACAATCTTGCTGCTCAGTTGCCTCTGCATAATCCTGCGGGCAAGATCCATGGCCTCTCCACGGGCAATATTGCGTCCAATACCATTGGTCAAGATCCTGCCGGACAACTGCTCGGCAACCTTTTCCACAAAGCGGCCCTTGACAGGTGTGGCCGCAACGCTGGCCGGTGCACCCAACATGGAAAAAACCGGTGCATCAACAAGCAACGAGCCTACCCCTGCCACGATATCATCCACGAAGGTCGAGTCGAAACGTCCCATGGCCTCACGACCCAATGCCATCTTTTCATAGGTATTTTTCCACATACTCCCCTTCAACGTTGACATCTTGCCAATCAACGAGTTCTCTAATGCGCTACGTACTATATATTCAGCATGGCTTTTGGGTTTAGCTTCCTCAACAGCCTCATTATAGAGCTCATTATAGACCTTGGGAGCGACCTTGTTATCCATGAACTCACCGGCTTCAATACCGGAATGCCTAATCAGCGGCGCCACCCTGTCCACAACCTCATTGAGGACAGGCTTGTCCAGTGTCTTCACGATATCACCCACGGGATCATCGCCGCTAATTGCCTGGGGGAGCAGCAACTCAGGATTAGCACCCACCACAGAGAAGGCTTTTTCAATTCCAGTTCGCACCTTTTCGCCCGACTTCCTGCGGTTCTCACGGTAGCGTTCCTTAAGACCGTCCATGAACTCCCCGTCGAGCGCATCATCGATAGCCCTGTCCGACTGCGAGTAGAGCTTCATCCTGCGCTCGGGTGTAGCCTCAGGAGCCATCACATTATAGAAAGTCTTCTTGAAAGAGTCACTGACCTTAACGTCATTGCCAGGCGCCATGCCCTTGTCCATTGACTGAGGACTAAGGACACCCGTACCTGCAGGAGCAAGAGCTTCGGGCTTTGGGACAGAATTGTCCTGACCGAATTTGCCGAGACCTCCTAACCACGATTCATACTGAGCCTGAGCGGCACCCACACTCTTCTTCTTTTCTTTACCGTTACCGTCATCGGGATAAAGCGGGTCCGGAACATATCCCGTACCCTTGTAATTCTCAAAATCATTCGAATACATAAACAAAAGAATATTAGAAGCTGTTTAAATTTTTAAAAAAAGTTTTTCTTATACTATAAGTCGCTGTTTCGTTGTTTTTTATATTCAAAAATGTCTGTTTTCTTCTTTTTCTCGGTTACGTAGCCC
>JAFYWE010000164.1 GCA_017558165.1 Bacteroidaceae bacterium | reverse complement strand
GTTGTTTTTTATATTCAAAAATGTATGTTTTCTTCTTTTTCTCGGTTACGTAGCCCGCTACGCGCCCTACAAAAAATAATAAAACACCCTATTTTTGCTCTATAAAAAACTTAACGATATAAATTTAAACAGCTTCTTAAATTCACAAAAGGTTTTCACAAAAATAGAAATAAATCCCATACCAAATTGTTAAAAAAGGTGATTTTTGCACGGTTTTGATGCAAAACTTCAAAAAAGAAGAACAGAATTGCTCTAAATGGTATATTTTTGTACCATCTTTTGGTGGATTATGCCCTAAAGCGAAGATGTCTTCAAATAAACAGAACCAATGAATACAATAACCCATACATCATGCCCGCTATGCAAGGGGAGCTACATCAGGAAACGCTTCACCTGCAAGGACCGTTTTGCCACGAATGAAGAGTTCGAGGTAATGGAGTGTCAGGGATGCGGTTTTGTATTCACACAGGGAATCCCCGACGAGAAGGAGATAGGGCGATACTACGAGTCGCAGACATATATATCACACAGCAACACGAGAAAGGGATTGCTGAACAAGGTATACCACTGCGTACGTTCCATAATGCTGCGCAAGAAGGTCAATCTCATTGAGAGGCTGACACTGTTGCAGAACGGACGCATACTTGATTATGGAGCCGGAACAGGTTACTTTGCAAGAGCTATGGAAAAGGCCGGCTGGGATGTAACGGCAATTGAGAAGAGCCCGCAGGCAAGGGAACTTGCGCAGAAGGAGTTCGGGTTCACCATGCACCCCGAGACATACCTCACACAGCTTGGCGACAAGGAGTTCGACGTTGTCACACTATGGCACGTAATGGAGCATATACAGGAGCTTGATACCTTTTGGGATGAGCTCTACCGCATAATAGACGATACGGGAATAGCCGTGATAGCAGTACCCAACTGCAAATCATACGATGCCAGACATTACAAGGAGAACTGGGCCGCCTACGACGTCCCGCGCCACCTGTGGCACTTCACCCCCACCACAATCATGCGTTGGGGCGAGAAACACGGCTTCATCCTTGAGAGAGAGTACACGATGCCGTTTGACGGGTTCTATATCTCGATGCTCAGCGAGGGATACAAAGGTTCAGGCATGGCCAGTGTAAAAGGATTCCTGACAGCCCTGAAAGGATGGTTCGCGCAATGGACACGACGCGACGCCAGCAGCTCACTCATTTACGTTTTTAGAAAGAGAAGATGAAAAAGCCTATATTCAAGATACAGACAATAAGCGTCTACATCAGCACAACACTGGTGTTGCTTCTGTTAGGAGCAATGGGCATACTGTTTGTCGCGGCACAGGAAGTGTCGAAAAGTGTGCAGGACAACCTTGGAGTGTCGGTGATAATGAACAATGACGCACCCGAGGCCGACATCCTCAAGCTTAAGGAGCGACTTGACGCAAGCGGCTATACACAGGCCGTCAAGTACATCTCCAAGGAGCAGGCACTCGAGGAGCAGAAGCTCGAGCTGAAGGCCGACCCGGTAGAGCAGCTGGGCTACAACCCTTACGAGGCGGAGATTGAGCTTACATTGAAGCCCGAATACGCAAACAAGGACTCTCTGGTGATGATTGAGAAGAGCCTCCTGCGCAACAAGGAAGTAAAGGAGCTCATATACCAGCAGGAACTCATGGACTCGGTAAATGAAGGCATCCAGAAGATTGGGCTCACACTGCTGGCATTCCTGGCGATGCTCACATTGATATCGTGGTCGCTCATAAGCAACCTCGTGAGACTGTCGATATATTCAAAGAGATTCCTCATGCACACGATGAAGCTCACCGGTGCCACATGGGGTTTCATACGCAGGCCTTTCATTGTAAGCAACATGTGGATAGGCCTTCTATCGGGAGTATTGGCCAACGCCATGCTGGCAGCCGGCATATACTTCCTGCAGCAACAGGAACCGGTACTTGCGGCATACCTTCCCATTGACAACCTTGCCGTTGTGGGAGCGGCAGTCATCCTGTTCGGAATAACCATCTGCAGCCTCTGCGCATTCCTGTCGGTGAACAGGTTCCTGCGCATGCGCAACAACGATCTGTATTTCATCTAAAAACAACGATAATGGACAAGTCTAAATTCGCATTCGGAAAGACCAACTACATACTGCTTGCAATCGCGGCAGTGGCAATAATCATCGGTTTTATACTGATGGCTGGCCCCGGCTCTACCGAGACACACTTCGAGCCTGAGATATTCAGTTTCCGCCGTATCAAGCTGGCACCCACAATCTGCTTCCTGGGATTCATATCCATGATTGTGGCAATAATGTACAGGCCAAAGGACAAGAAATGAAACATCAACAAAAACAATAATAGAACATGTCTGACATTTCAACATTCGAGACCATAATCATCGCCATCATAGAGGGCCTGACAGAGTTCCTGCCAGTATCTTCTACCGGCCACATGATTATAACCCAGAACATCCTGGGCGTAGAGAGCACAGAGTTCGTGAAGGCATTCACCTACATCATACAGTTCGGTGCCATACTTTCGGTAGTAGTACTCTACTGGAAGAGATTCTTCCAGCTCAACCACACCCCTGCACCCGAGGGTGCGACACCGCTCAGGAAGTTCCTGCACAAGTACGATTTCTACTGGAAGCTGCTTGTGGCGTTTATCCCTGCGGCCGTTCTTGGCCTGCTGTTCAACGACATGATTGACGCCATGCTGGAGAGCGTAGTGGTAGTTGCCGTGACACTTATCCTTGGAGGTATATTCATGCTCTTCTGTGACAAGATATTCAACAAGGGAAGCGAGGAGACCGAGCTCACCGAGAAACGTGCGTTCTGGATAGGTCTTTTCCAGTGCATCTCAATGATTCCCGGCGTGTCACGTTCAATGGCGACAATTGTGGGAGGTATGGCACAGAAGCTCACACGCAAGAAGGCTGCAGAGTTCTCGTTCTTCCTTGCCGTGCCCACAATGTTCGCGGCCACGCTGTTCAAGATGCTCAAGCTGTTCATGGACCCCGCAGGAATGGAGATCATCACGAACAACCTCGGCACCCTGATTCTTGGAAACGTAGTGGCATTCATCGTTGCAATGCTTGCGATAAAGTTCTTCATCAGCTTTGTTACAAAGTACGGTTTCAAGGCATTCGGTTGGTACAGGATTGTCGTTGGTGGAGCCATACTGCTGATGTTGTTGACCGGACATAACCTTACTATAGCATAATGGACTTTGTAGCAGGAGAGGTAATAGCCATAAACAAGCCCTACACCTGGACATCGTTCCAGATAGTGAACAAGGTACGCTACCAGCTCAGCCGTGCATACGGCATAAAGAGATTCAAGGTGGGACACGCGGGAACGCTCGACCCGTTGGCAACAGGCGTACTGCTGTTGTGTACAGGCAAGGCAACCAAGAGAATCGAGGAGCTGCAGACACAGACAAAGGAGTACGAGGCAGAGATAATGCTTGGTGCAACGACACCGTCCTTTGACATGGAGCACCCCGTGAATGCCACATACCCGTATGAGCACATCACAAGAGAGATGACCGAGGAGGTTCTCAAGCAGTTCACGGGCAACATAGCACAGCGCCCGCCGTTGTTCAGTGCCTGTAAGGTCGACGGCAAGCGTGCCTACGACCTTGCCCGAGGCGGCAGCGACATGGAACTCGCACCCAAGCAGATACGCATTGACGAGATCGAGCTCCTGAGCTTCGAGCTTCCCAAGATAAGGATACGCGTGGTATGCGGCAAAGGAACATACATACGCTCGCTCGCCCGCGACATCGGCGAGGCACTCGGCAGCGGAGCATACCTTACAGCCCTTGCACGCACAAGAATTGGAGAGTATAAATTAGAAGAATGTATCAACATAGAGTCATTCCCCGAATGGCTTGAAAAACAGTTACAACTATGACAGATGAACATTTTCTCATAAACGGGCAGCACATGAAGTTGTCGCAGTTCAAGTACAAACTACCCGAGGACCGCATTGCGCTCTACCCCGCCGACTGCCGTGACGAGTCACGCCTGTTGGTTCTCCACAAGAAGACCGGCGAGATCGAGCACCGCATTTTCAAGGAGGTAATCAACTACTTTGACGAGGGTGACCTCTTTGTAATGAACGACAGCAAAGTATTCCCCGCACGCCTCTACGGCAACAAGGAGAAGACCAACGCACAGATTGAGGTATTCCTGTTGCGCGAGCTCAACGAGGAGTTCCGCCTGTGGGACGTGCTCGTAGACCCCGCCCGCAAGATACGTATCGGTAACAAGCTCTATTTCGGCGAGGACAACTCAATGGTAGCCGAGGTTATCGACAACACCACATCACGCGGACGTACACTGCGTTTCCTCTACGACGGTCCGCACGATGAGTTCAAGAAGGCGCTCTACGCACTTGGCGTGGCACCGATGCCAGATGATTTCAAGCGCCTTCGCAAGGAGGAGCCCGAGGATCTCGTGAACTTCCAGACCTACTTCGCAAAGAAGGAAGGCTCGGTGACAGCATCGTTCGCAGGCCTCCACTTCACACGCGAGCTTATGAAGCGTATGGAGATCCGTGGTATTGACACAGCATTCGTTACAATGCACACAGGACTCGGCTGTTTCCGCGAGATTGACGTCGAGGACCTCACAAAGCACAAGATGGACAGCGACCTCATCAGTGTTGACACCGACGCCGTACAGCTGGTGAACAAGGCAAAGGCCGACGGCCGTCGCATCTGCGCGGTTGGTACATCGGTACAACGCGTGCTCGAGACAGCCACACTCACAGGCGGCATGCTCAAAGAGTACGACGGATGGACAAGCAAGTTCATCTTCCCCGAGTACGACTTCCAGGTTGCCAACTGCATGATTGCCAACTTCTATGCACCATACTCTACAATGCTCATGCTCACCACAGCGTTCGGTGGATATGACAACGTGATGAAGGCATACCAGGTGGCACTTGACGAGGGTTACCGTTTCGGCCTCTACGGCGACGCAATGCTCATCATTGACTGATGAAAAAGAGAATATACCTGGGACTCGGTACAAACCTGGGCGACAGGCAAGAGAACCTTACGCGAGCGATAGAAGCCCTATCGCTCGCGCT
>JAFYWE010000163.1 GCA_017558165.1 Bacteroidaceae bacterium | reverse complement strand
GCTTGTCTTTTTATGCCCTTTTTTGCCTGTTTTTCCCTTTTTCGCAGTTACATAGCCCGCTATGCGCCTTTGAAAAATAAAAAAACACTCTAAAAAAGTTCTATAAAAATTTCAAGGACATAAATTTAAACAACTTCTTACTGACTTTCAGAATTTTCAAACTCCTCTGGCCTGCGACCACCAGGGTGCTCCTCATGATAAGAGGAGCTGTCACGCAGTGACTGAGGAGTAGAAACAATTGTTCTTGCCATGTCATCCCCTAGAACCCTTCCGAGATTCATTACTACGTATATGGATGACTTATTATCCGGGTCAACACCTATATTATTGCTTTATCTTTTATATGCGGCTGCCCACTCCTTGTCAACATAGTTCTCGATGAGCGTGCAGGCGTGTGCGCTGAAGTCAAGACCACAGCCCATCACCCAGTCCCACTGCTGCTGTGTAATTGCAGGGAGAGCGTCGCGTGTTATGCCCATGGTCATGAGGCCATACACCACGCCGGCATTGAAGTTGTCGCCGGCACCTACGGTGCTCACAACCTCAATAGGCTTCACCGGGTAACGCGCCGAACCGTCCTTGGTGAAAAGACGTACATCGCCATCGCCACTGGTGAAGATGAAGTTAGGGCAATAGAACTTTATCTTCTCCTTGTATATCTTGTCGGCGTCGGTCATCTCATAGAGGTATGTGAAGTCATCGGCCGAACCACGCACCACATCGGCAAACTCAAGGTTCTCGATGAGCGCCTCGGCAAGCTTTATGCGCTCGGGAGCGTGTGTCTTGCGGAAATTTATATCGTAATAGAGCAATGCGCCACGTTCATGGGAATACTCAAGGAAAGCCTTTGTCTTTGCACGCAACACTGGGTTGAGCACAAAATATGAGCCGTAGAGCACGATGTCACCCGGGGCAATCTCGGGGAACTCGACCTCGAGGCGATTGTTGGGGTAATCCTTGTAGAAGAGATACTCGGCATCGTTCCTGTCATTAAGGAATGCGAGCGAGAGTGGCGACTTGCCACCCGTGAAACTGCACACGGCAGAGGCATCGACACCGCTGTCGCGCAGGTGCAAGAGAATCATCTCGCCCACCTTGTCATCACCCACCTCGCTTATGAACGAGGCGTCGAGCCCCATACGGCCAATGGAGATGATGCTGTTGTATACCGAACCGCCCGGAACCGCCTTCACCGGCTGTCCGTTCTTGAAGAGAATATCGAGAATAGTCTCGCCAATACCAATTATCCTACCCATAACTATGCCTCCAATATCATTTTTTCAAGTTCACCTATGTTGTTTGCCACAAACAGATATTTCCCGAACTCGCCGCGCACGAAACCGGCCTGTGACATCTCGTCGATGGTCGCAAGGAGCGGGTTCCAGAAACCGTTCACGTTATACAGAACCACGCGCTTTGTGTGGTAGCCTATCGTTGCGGCCGCCAGCACGTGGAAAATCTCGTCGAGCGTGCCTATGCCACCGGGCAGTGCCACAAGTATGTCACTGCGCTCGAGCATGATGTCCTTGCGCTCGCTGAGGTTACGGCAGTTTATCTTCTCATCGATAAGGGAACTGACCCTGTCACGCTCCTCAAGTATCATGGGCACGACACCCACCACGGTAGCGCCGGCAAGCTTGGCGGCCTTTGCCGTAGCCTCCATGAGCCCGAAACGGGCACCGCCATAGACCAGCGCGGCACCTATGCGCCCGAGCATGGCGCCCACCTCGGCAGCGGCCTCAAAGTAGCCCGGAGCAATATTCTCCGAGGCTGCACAGAAAACAGCAACACTCTTCATAGGCATCAGAGTGACTGCATATCGTTAAGGCGCTTGTAAAGGCCGTTCTTCTTCAACAGCTCGTCGTGCTTGCCACGCTCAACGATCTCGCCGTCACGCAACACACAGATTTCGTCGGCGTTCTTGATTGTAGAAAGACGGTGAGCGATAGCTATTGTGGTACGGCTCTTCATGAGACGCTCGAGAGCCTCCTGCACAAGACGCTCGCTCTCGGTATCGAGTGCCGAGGTAGCCTCGTCAAGGATAAGTATAGGCGGGTTCTTGAGGATTGCACGCGCAATGCTTATTCGCTGACGCTGTCCGCCCGAGAGCAGACATCCGCGGTCACCCACGTTGGTGTCATAGCCGTTCTCGGTTGCCATGATGAACTCATGTGCATTGGCAATCTTGGCAGCCTCGATAACCTGCTCCATTGTAGCGTTCTCGACACCGAATGTTATGTTGTTGTAGAAAGAGTCGTTGAAAAGGATAGCCTCCTGGTTCACGTTACCTATGAGGGCGCGCAGTGACTTCACCTTCATGTCCTTCACGTTCACGCCGTCGATGGTTATCTCGCCCTGCTCCACATCATAGTAACGTGGGATAAGGTCGACCATGGTGGACTTACCGCTACCCGACTGGCCGACGAGAGCCACGGTCTTGCCCTTCTCTATCTTGAGGTTGATATCCTTGAGCACATCGCGCTCGCCGTCATATGAGAATGTGAGGTTCTTGAACTCGATACCCTCCTTCATCTCGGGAATCTCTACGCCCTTGCCACCGTCGGTAATAGGATTCTCGGCTTCAAGGATTGCGTCGATACGCTCCATTGAGGCCAGACCGCGTGGGATGTTATAAGATGCCTTAGAGAGCTCCTTCAATGGGTTGATTATACTGTAGAGGATTGTCAGGTAGTAGATGAAGGCCGCCGCCGAGATAGGTGAATTGTCACCGAGGATCAAGGTACCGCCGAACCACAGCACAATCACGATGATGGCTGTACCCAGGAACTCGCTCACAGGGTGTGCGAGCGCCTGACGCATTGTCACCCTCATTGTTGCCGAGCGGAGCTCGTTGCTGCACTTCATGAAACGAGCTGACATCTTCTTCTCGGCAATGAACGCCTTGATGATTCTGAGGCCACCGAGGGTCTCCTCCATCTGCGATGTTGTCTCGCCCAGTTTCTGCTGTGCAACGAGTGATTTGGCCTTGAGCTTACGGCCGATAGAGCCCATGATCCAGCCGAGCACCGGAATCACGCAGATGGTGAAGAGGGTAAGCTCCCAGCTGATGTATATGAGTGTTCCGAAGTAAATCGCAATGAAGATGGGGTTCTTGATGAGCATGTCGAGCGATGTCACGATAGAGTTCTCGACCTCGCTTACGTCACCTGTCATGCGGGCAATGATATCACCCTTGCGCTCCTTTGAGAAGAAGCCGATGGGCAGGCTCACGACCTTATCGTACAGTTTTGTGCGCAAGTCCCTTACGATACCTGTACGCAACGGGATAATGGCGGCCGACGAGCCGAAGTAGCAGGCAGTCTTGAACAGCGTCATCACCACAAGGAAGATACCCAGCAGGAGCAACACGAGCGATGCACCGTATTCATCGGAGAACGAGTTGAGGTAATATGTGGCGTTGTTTATCGCAACCTCCCTCATATTCTCCGATGTTGCCTCGCTCCAAGGAATGAACACAACGCCCGAGGTGTCGGTTACCTTGAAGAGGATTTGCAGAATTGGGATAATTACCATAAACGAGAACACGTTCAGTATCGCCGAGAGGAATGTGAACACCAGCGACATGACAAGATATTTCTTGTACGGAGGAACGAACCTCCTGAGAACCTTGAAAAACTCCTTCATACCCGAAATTATTTATTATAAATTAATATTTTATATTAAAGACTCGCAAAGGTACTCATTTTTTGGCATTTGCCCGCATTTGCAACCCTTTTTTAGCACAGCACAGACCAGCGTTGCCAAATATGCCCATAAAACAGGATGTCCGATGCTTATTTTTTGTACCTTTGCACTGCACAAAGGAAACGGAAAAGAGACTATGGGAAGAAAGAAATTTTCAGAACGTGAAATCCACATCATACGCAAGCTTTTAGGCAGGAAGATGGCCGGCAACCGTGCCGCACAGAAGATGGTACGCCACACGTTGCGCACCGTGTTCGAGTTCAACATCGCCGACTTCAACGTACAGGGCAAGGCATTCGGCCCCGCCGACCTTGACGAGTGCGTACGCCGTGGAAGGATACACATTCTTGACGACGCCACAATAGAGGCGATGAAACTGCGCCATGCCGAGAAGAAACTGCATGAGCAGAGCCTTGATCAGGCCGAGGCCATTGCCGACGGCGAGGTTGTTGACTGGCAGAAGGTACTTGAGGAGTGGAACGAATACTACAGGAACAACCCGGAGTAAAGATAAAGGCGTAAGGGCTTAGCCCTTACGCCTTTATCTTTATACAAGCCCCATTTTCTTGGCGAATTCCCATATCACCATTCCGGCTGTTACCGAGACGTTAAGCGAATGCTTGGTGCCGAACTGGGGTATCTCAATTGCACCGTCCGACGCATCGACGACATCCTGCTGCACGCCCTTTACCTCATTGCCGAGCACAACCGCATAGCGCTCACCCGGCGCGGTAACGAAATCCTGCAACGCTATACTTCCCTGACACAATTCGATAGAGTATATCCTGTAGCCCTGGCTGCGCAACTCGGCAACGGCATCCATAGTAGACTCATAGTATTTCCAGTCGACCACATCCTCGGCACCAAGAGCCGTCTTGTGTATCTCGGCACTGGGCGGAGTGGCAGTTATACCGCACAGCATGATGCACTCCACACGGAAGGCATCGCTTGTGCGGAACACAGAGCCCACATTATGCAGGCTACGCACATTGTCAAGCACCACAACCAAGGGCAGCTTCTGGGACTGGGCAAATGCATCACGGTCAATGCGCCCCATCTCTGTTACAAGTTTCTTTTTGTTCATACGAATTTACTCCAATCAACCTTTCTCATATCCCCCTCACGCTCGTATGCCGTATGCATTGCGAAAGTAGCTGCAAGATTATGCGACAGATGCCCTTTCTTGGCTATCTTGAGATAATCCCACAAGTAGTTCCTGTATTCAGGGTGGGCACAGTTCTCTATCAGCAATCTTGCGCGCTCGTCGGGTCCCTTGCCGCGTAGGTCGGCAACACCCCACTCGGTAACCACAACACGCACATCGTGCTCAGTGTGGTCAACATGAGTCACCATCGGCACAATAGAACTTACGGTACCGCCCTTTTGGGTTGACGGGCAGGAGAATATCGAAAAGAAAGCGTTGCGTGCAAAATCGCCGGAACCACCTATTCCATTCATTATGCGTGTTCCCCAAAGATGAGAGGAGTTGACACAGCCCGTCAGATCCACAGTAATGGCAGTATTCATGGCTATGAGACCAAGACGGCGGATAACCTCGGGATGGTTTGAAATCTCGGACGGACGCAGGATAAGCCTGTCGCGGAAGAAATCGAGATTGTCATACACATGCTGCAGGCACTCCTGGCTCAATGAGAGCGAACAGGTACTGCCGGCATTCACACGACCGGCCTCCATAAGATCAATGACAGAATCCTGGAGCACCTCGGAATAGAGGTCAAGCGGTGGAAGCTCGGTACAGTGCTCAAGCGCCTTGAGCACTGCATTGGCAACATTGCCGATACCGCTCTGTATTGGAAGACCCGTTGCGGGTATAACACCGCGCTTCATATCGGAGAGGATGAAGTTGACAACATTCTCGCCAATCTTGCGGGTCACTGGGTCAAGTTCCTTGAACACCACCTGCTCGTTTGGAAGACATACATCAACAATACCCACAACCTTCTTTGGGTCGACCTGTACATAAGGCGTACCTATCCTGTCCGAAGCCTTGTAGATTGGGATTTCGGTGCGGAAAGGCGGATCCTTGGGCTCATACACATCGTGCAGGCCTATTGTGTTATGGAATGTATTGCGCTCTATGATGATTTTGTCGGCAAGGTTCGCGACGGTCTGTCCGATACCGCCAGCAGTTGTCAGGTAAACCTTACCGTCGGGGGTGATGTCAACGGCCTCGAGTATCGCCACATTGACCTTGCCCAGATATCCGTAACGCAAGTCCTGAGCCATGAGCGACAGATGGAGATCGTTGTATATTATCTCGTTCCCATTAATTGCCTCACGCACAACGGGATTGGAGATGAACGGTGCACGAAAATTGATAGCCTTGGCACGTGCCAGCATTCCATCGATAGAATCGCCTGTAGATGCACCTGTATAAAGGTTTATCTTGAATGGCTTGCCGGCCGCATGAGCCTCCTCGGCACGTTTGGCAACCTCGGGAAGTACGGTCTTGGGAGTACCAGAGAGAGTAAATCCGCTGATACCGACACCATCACCATCATTTATATACGTTGCAGCCTCCTGGGCTGTGATAATACGGTAACTCATTTCGTTTCCAAATTATTTGTTGACACTCTTACGTGCTGTAGTATTTCAATACTTGCGGTTGAAGACCTCGGAATAGATGAAAGCGCGCTTTGCCTCGGATGTATCCTTTAGCGAAATGCGCTCCTTCTTCTCTTTCACTGGAGCCTCCTGTTGAACGGGAGCGGCAGTTGTAGTACGCACACCCTCATTCGATACATTTTTCTTGGCCTTTGTCACCTTCTTGGGCTTGACAACAGGCTCCACATAGGGTTCAGGCTCTTCGTATTCCACAGGCTGATACTCCTCGCCGGAGTACTCCTCATCCATCATAGGCTCTACCTCGACGCCCGTCTTGCCTGCGAGAGCCGCCTTTATTACATAGACGATAGCATATATTCCCGCAAAGATGACCAAAGAAATTATAGAATCCATAACTATGCGTTTTTAGTGAAATAATCCTTGAAAAGCTTGTCGAAGAGCTCGCCACGGGTGAGACGGCCGTTGTCGAGACATATTACCTCGACCTCGCCCTTTGTCGCCAGTACATCACCGTCAAGGTTGTATATATCCTGTCTTATTATCAGTTTGGCACCCTTGCGCTCCATATTTATCCTTACCTCGAACATGTCGCTGCCACGCAACGGACGCTTGTACTCAATGGTTATCTTGGAGACCATGAGGTCAAGCCCCTGCTCGTGCAGGGCGCTGAAACTCACGCCCAACGACTCAAGGAACTCGTGGCGTGCGTGCTCCATGTAATGCTGGTAGTTGGCATTATTCACCACACCCTGGATGTCGCACTCATAGTCGCGCACCTTCATCCCTATTGAATACATGTATTTCTCCATAAAGCAATCGCGTTTCTACGCAAATATACAACAATAAAATAAGTAACGGAGTTTTTAAGGATTTTTATAGGAATATTTCTACAGAAGAGCATGGCAAAGAGGTATTTTCGGAATAAAATACCTATCTTCGCACTAATGATGAACATGGAACCGAAAGAGATCCAACATATCTACGCACAGCACCCGGGTGTCGACGCCCTGATGCAGTTGCGCGAAGAGGGAGGCAAGAAGCACGCTTTCCTCGAGGGACTATTTGGCAGCAGCGCGGCAATGGTGCTTTGCGGACTAAAGCAGAGAGCGCCTGAGCAGACAATGCTGATTGTGATGAACGATGCCGAGGAGGCCGGTTACTTCTACCACGACATGATGCAGATAACCGCCGACAACAACATCCTGTTTTTCCCGTCATCGTTCCGCCGTGCCATGAAATACGGCCAGGAGGATGACGCGAACCGCATCCTGCGCACCGAGGTGATGAGCCGCCTTACCAACCGCCGACGCAAGGAGGGACTGGTGATTGTGACCCACCCCGAGGCCATAGCCGAGAAGGTGGCATCGCAGAGCGACCTTGAGGAGAAGACACTTTCCATTGCAGTCGGAGACAGCATAAGCCGTGATGAGGTTGAGAAAAAGCTGAAGGCTCTCGACTTCAAGGAGGTGACATACGTCTACGAGCCCGGAGAGTTTGCCGTACGAGGCAGTATCATCGATATTTTCTCCTTTTCATCGGAATATCCTTACCGTCTGGACTTCTTCGGAGACGAGGTGGACAGCATAAGGACATTCGAGGTGGACAGCCAGCTCTCGAGGGAGCGCACCGACGAGGCAAGCATCGTGCCCAAAGTCACAGGCAAGGAGTCCGTTGCCATAACATCATTCCTGCCGAAGAACTGCATACTTGTCACAAAGGACATGGATTTCATCAAGGGAAGCATTGAGAAACTGCACAGCGAGGGCTTCACCCTGCAGGCAAGACTGTCGGAGAGCGAGCTCCCGAAGATGCCCGAACTGATGTCGTCCGACGAGGTCGCCGCATTTGCCAAGAGCACAAGGCATTGGGAGATGCGCAACTGTAACAGCGCACAGATAAAGGTAAAGTTCGATACCTCACTGCAACCGCTGTTCCACAAGGACTTTGACCTTGTGAGCCAGAATTTCAAGGGCTACATCGAGAAAGACTACAAGCTGTTCCTGCTCACCGACGACCTGCACCAGGCAGAGCGCCTGAAGGCAATCTTCGAGGAGCGAGGCGATGACATACATTTCACCGCCATCGGGCACACCATACACAACGGATTCTGCGACAACACACTGAAAATCGCCCTTTTTACCGACCACCAGCTGTTCGGACGCTTCCATAATTTCCGCCTGCGCAGCGACAGGGCACGCAACGGAAAGGTAGCACTCACGCTCAAGGAACTCAAGGAGTTCGGCATCGGCGACTACATAGTGCACATAGACCACGGAGTGGGAAAATTCGGTGGCCTGGTACGCATTCCAAACGGCAATGCCACACAGGAGGCAATAAAGCTGATATACAAGAATGACGACGTTGTCTTCGTGTCCATCCACAACCTGCACAAGATATCAAAGTACCGTGGAAAGGAGGGCGAACCGCCAACTGTGAACAAGCTGGGAACAGGCGCTTGGGAGCGCATGAAGGAGCGCACCAAAAGCAAGATAAAGGACATTGCCCGCGACCTCATCAAGCTCTACTCAAAGCGCCACAAGGAAGAGGGATTCGCATTCTCGCCCGACAGCTACCTGCAGAACGAGCTCGAGGCAAGCTTCATCTATGAGGATACACCCGACCAGCTGAAAGCCACCAACGAGGTAAAGAGGGACATGGAGCGAAAGCGCCCTATGGACCGCCTCATATGCGGCGATGTGGGCTTCGGCAAGACCGAGGTCGCCATACGCGCCGCCTTCAAGGCAGCTACTGACGGCAAGCAGGTGGCAGTGCTTGTGCCCACCACCGTACTCGCATACCAGCACTACCTCACATTCAAGGAGCGCCTCAAGGAGTTCCCCTGCACCATAGAGTACCTGAGCCGTGCACGCAGTGCCGCATCTACAAAGAAGGTGCTTGAAGAGATAAAGGAGGGTAAGGTGGATATTGTCATAGGCACACACAAGCTCACGGGCAAGGACGTGAAGTTCAAGGACCTTGGACTGCTCATCATTGACGAGGAGCAGAAGTTCGGCGTTGCCGTGAAGGAGAAACTGAGGCAGATGAAGGCCAACGTGGACACGCTCACTATGACAGCGACGCCAATCCCGCGTACGTTGCAGTTCTCAATCATGGGTGCACGCGACCTCTCCATGATACAGACACCGCCGCCCAACCGCTACCCCATCCACACCGAGATACACAATTTCGATGCCGAGGTGATAAAGGAGGCTATCAACTTCGAGCTCAGCCGCAACGGACAGGTGTTCCTTATCACCAACCGCATATCGGGAATGGAGGAGCTGGCGAACATGATAAGACGCCACGTACCAGATGCACGCATATGCATAGGCCACGGCCAGATGGAGCCGGCAGTGCTCGAGAAACGCCTGTACGAGTTCATCAACCACGACTATGACGTACTCATTGCCACATCCATTGTGGAGAATGGCATTGACATACCGAATGTGAATACGATTATCATAAACCAGGCGCAGAACTTCGGCCTGAGCGACCTGCACCAGATGCGCGGACGCGTGGGACGAGGCAAGCGCAAGGCATTCTGCTATATGCTCACGCCACCGAGGGAGGCGTTGCCCACCGATGCCCGCCGACGTCTTGAGGCCATCGAGAGCTTCAGCGAGCTCGGCAGCGGCATGCACATAGCCATGCAGGACCTTGACATACGCGGAGCCGGCAACCTGCTGGGAGCCGAGCAGAGCGGTTTCATTGCCGACCTCGGTTACGAGACATACCAGAAGATTCTTGCCGAGGCAGTGCATGAGCTAAAGGACGAGGAGTTCGCAGACGTGCTCACCCAGGACGAGGAGAGCACCGACGAGACCGGGCGCTATGTAAAGGAGTGCTTTGTGGAGAGCGACCTCGAGCTGCTGTTCCCCGCACTGTATGTACCCGACAGCAACGAGCGCATACTGCTCTACCGCGAGCTGGACTCACTCACCGAGGAGCGCGAGATAACTGCCTTCAAAGCAAGGATGAAGGACAGGTTCGGAAAGATACCGCCCGAAGGCGAGGAACTTATAAGAATGGTCACCCTGCGCCGCAAAGCACAGAGCCTTGGCGTGGAGACGATATACCTGAAAGGTGGCAGAATGAACCTTTTCCTTGTCGACACCCGCAACGAGCGCTACTACACCAGCGAGACATTCGGCAAGATAATGGGATACATTCCTACAAGCCAGTTCAAGTGCAAGGTACGCGAGGGCGACGGACGCTGCATCATCACTGTCGACAACGTAAAGAGCGTGGAGACCGCACTCGCTTTTGTCGAAGAGATCGAGAGACATTCCATCGCGCCTTATTAATTTAACTATTTTTAACCATTCGAGGGGGGGGGGTGATATGCTATAAGCTGATTATATTTGCCATTGAAAACACTGAAATAGAAACTTCTAAAAAACGGACTATTATGAAAAACAGACTACTCTTGATGCTTTTTGCAACAGTGGTGTTCACAGCCTGCGACAATGAAGATGAAGGATTATGGACTCATGATATCCCGGGGTTCGAAGCAAGAATCATTGTATTAGACAAGGAGGGCAACAACCTCATGGACCCGAATTGCGAGAACAACATCATTGGTGAAATAAGCGCCACATACAACGGCGTGACTTATGAGTGCGAAGACCTGTTCGGTATATATGAAAAGCCCGAAACTGAAACAAGAGTAGCGTATACACCTTTCTTAGGCCTATATAATGCCGAATTCAAGTTTACACCATACGTGGGATTCGGTCCATTCGACGGACACACGGAATACGACAACGAAACAGTAACAATAGATTTGGGCGACGGGATACAGCACACTATGTCCGTATCCAATAAAGTAAAGATCAACGGCAAGCATGTGAATATAAAACGTTCAGTCACATGCGACGGCAAGGAAGCAGTTGATACATTAGGAATAACAAATGTATTTGTATTCATCAGATAATAATAGTATACACTAATTCTTGAACCGGAGTTGCAGAGCACTGCAGACTCCGGTTTTTATATACCGCACCTCCATCAACAAAAAGAGCTCTTTGCATTTTTTAAATTATTCACTATCTTCGCAATGTGAAAGACAAAAAATATAATATATGAACAAGACAAGACTATTCGGTTGCTTTGCGGCAGCCCTGTTGCTGTCGGCAGGTGCCACAGCACAGAACAACGGAGGCATCGACGCACAGATGCTCCAGGAGTTGAAGGAGAGCTATGCACCTACAGGTGCCGAGAAGGCTCTGCAGAACATCATGCTGGCAAACTCTGTCAAGGTACTCTCACTGAACCAGGAGAACCTCAACGAGATGAACACACACTTCAGCCACAGCGTAAACTCAAAGGGAATCACAGACCAGAAGTCATCGGGCCGTTGCTGGCTGTTCACCGGTATGAACGTACTGCGCGCAAAGATGATTGCAAGCGAGAACCTCGGTGCATTCGAGTTCTCACAGGTATACAACTTCTTCTATGACCAGTTGGAGAAATCGAACCTGTTCCTCCAGGGCGTAATCGACACACGCAAGAAGCCATACGATGACCGCACTGTCGACTGGTTGTTCCACCACCCACTCAGCGATGGCGGTACATTCACCGGCGTGGCCGACAACATTGCAAAGTACGGTATCGTACCCAAGGGCGTGATGAAGGAGAGCTACACAAGCGACAACACAGGTGCATTCTCGGCACTGCTCACAACAAAGCTCCGCGAGTTCGGTCTTGAGTTGCGTACCGCACACGAGAACGGTGCAAAGGAGAAGAAGCTCCTTGAGATGAAGAAGGAACAGCTTAAGGTTGTGTACAAGATGCTTGCACAGGTATACGGCGTGCCACCTACAGAGTTCACATGGGCACCTAAGGACGCCAACGGCAAGTACCGCGAGGAGCCACAGAAGTACACTCCGAAGAGCTTCTACGAGAAGTACCTGAACATCGACCTGCAGAACGACTACGTGATGCTGATGAACGACCCTACACGTCCATACTGGAAGAGCTATGAGATCGAGTATGACCGCCACCTCTATGACGGGCACAACTGGCTCTACATAAACCTCCCTCTCGACGAGATCAAGAAGATGGCCATCGCATCGATCAAGGACAGCACAATGATGTACTTCTCATGCGACGTAGGCAAGTTCCTCGATTCTAACCGTGGTACACTTGACATCAACAACTACAACTACGGCCAGCTCTTCGGCATCGAGTTCGGCATGGACAAGCGCCAGAGAGTGATGACATTCGACAGCGGCTCGTCACACGCGATGACCCTCAAGGCCGTTGACCTTGATAAGGACGGCAACCCCGTGAAGTGGCAGGTGGAGAACAGCTGGGGTGCGAACTCAGGATTCCACGGCACACTTATCATGACCGACGAATGGTTCAACGAGTACATGTTCCGCCTTGTAGTTGACAAGAAGTATGTACCCGAGAACGTGCTCAAGGTACTTGGCGAGAAGCCTACTATGCTCCCTGCATGGGATCCTATGTTCATGCCTGAGGAGTAATTACTGAGCATAAGCAAAGGGAATAAAGTAAAGATATTCATGACTCCTGCCTTGTCATCGACATGGGCAGGAGTCATTCTTTTATCGTAAATACCGAACAATATAATCGGTTTTTACGATAAATAGGAATATCGCAACCCAATAAAAGGATGTAATTTTGCGACTCGAAATTTTGAGATGACTTTACAGATATGACGACGAACTACAGTTTAAAGAGCATGATCAAGAGGTACGTCAACACCAGTGTCGTACTTATCGTGGCTACAATACTCGCACTTATTGCAGCAAACACCCCACTGAAGGATAACTATTTCGCATTATGGCAGAATGAGGTGTCGTTCTCAATAGGAGACTTCAACCTTTTCAGCCACGGTGGCCACAGCATGTCGCTGATGATGGTAATCAACGACTTCCTGATGGCAATATTCTTCCTGTCGGTGGGACTTGAGATAAAGAGAGAGATTCTTGTAGGTGAGCTCTCGACACGCCAGAAGGCGATGTTGCCTATCATTGGCGCCTGCGGAGGTATGCTTGTGCCCATATTGCTATTCTGGCTTACCTGCCCTGCCGATGCTGACATGATACGCGGTATGGCAATACCGATGGCTACTGACATCGCGTTCTCGCTTGGTGTGCTCTCGGTATTCAAGACACGCGTACCGCTAGGCCTGAAGATATTCCTTGCGGCATTGGCTGTGGCGGATGACCTCGGCGGCATTGTGGTAATTGCCATTTTCTACTCACAGGCCATTGAGGTGCAGTTCCTGCTCATTGCCGCAGCCTGCGCAGCACTGCTCATGCTCGGCAACAGAATGAAGATAATGAAGAAGTCTTTCTACCTGGCGATAGGCCTCGCGCTCTGGTATGCCATGCTCAACTCAGGCATACACGCGACCATCGCTGGTGTGATTGTGGCATTCTGCATTCCCGCATCACAGCGCAAGGGCTCGGCACACTACCTTGAACGCATACGCGAGAACATCAACAGTTTCCCCGTGACAAAGGTAAGCGGAAAGCACCACACGATGATTCTCTCGAAGGCGGACGTGCACAAGCTCAAGAGCATTGAATCGGCGGCCGACAAGCTCATAAGCCCGCTGCAGGAGCTTGAGGACAACCTGCACAAGATTATCGGCTACATCGTTATTCCGCTCTTTGCATTCGCCAACGTGGGCATTGACCTGTCGGCAATGAGCATCACGGACATTGCAGGCGGTGTAGGAATCTCGGTGATGACAGGACTTGTGCTGGGCAAGTTCATAGGAGTCTTCACCTTCTCATGGGTTGCCATAAAGTGCAGGATTGTACAGTTGCCCGAGGGTTGCGACTGGAAGGCATTCGCATCGGTATGTATGATATGCGGTATCGGACTTACCGTGTCGATATTCATAGCAGACCTCTCTTACGCGTCATTGGGCGAGAGCGGAGTGCAGCTGCTTAACCAGGCAAAGCTCGGCATTCTGTGCGGCTCGTTCGCTTCGGCACTCATCGGCTGCATAATGCTCAACCGCAACCTGCCGAAGGAGCGCGCGCATCAGTAATTGCGCACGTTGGCAAGACGCCATACACAGAGACAGGCCGCACGGCTTATATCGGTAAGCTTGCGGTAGTCGACCTTGTCGGCACTGTCACTGACTTGATGATAATCGGGATGCCCCTCGGTGTGATACCACACGATGGGTATCCCTTTTCTTGCAAATGGGGTATTGTCACTTCCACCGACGAGGCTCTCGGACGCCTTGTATGCCGGCACGACGCAGAGGCCATGCTCTTTTACATCCTCGCGGAGCCACTCGCCGAAAAGCGGGTTGGCAACCGTGTACATATAGCTCAGGTGCATAGGATTCTCAACCGGGCCACGACCCACCATGTCAAAGTTCATATAGGCCGAAATATCCGATAAAAAGGAGCATTTCTTGACAAAATAGCTTGAACCGAGGAGGCCCTTCTCCTCACCGTCCCACAGCGCGAACACGATTGTGCGGCGCGGCTGCTTGCCCGACATCTTTATGGCACGGGCTATCTGCAGTACAGCCGACACGCCCGAGGCGTTGTCATCGGCACCGTTGAAACAGGTATCGCCCTCAAGCGACGTATCGGTCCCGAGATGGTCATAGTGCGCACCAACGACAACTATACCGGGTTCCTTACCCGGAATGACTGCAAGGATATTCCTCAAGTCACGCACCTCACAACCGTCGGCAATGAGTTGCGAGAGATCACGGTCGGCCTCGGTTAGCCAGTTGTTCCCGTTCCTCACGGCCTGGAACGGCTGGTAATAGCCGCTCTCCATCAAAGGCTGCACACCCCACTCCTGAAGCAGTGAGACAATATAGTTTGCGGCAAGTGCACCGCCACGCTTGCCGGCATCACGCCCCTCGAGCAAATCATCGGCAAGAAAGCCCACAATGTTACGGGCACGCTCCTCACTGACACTTACAAGTGCCTTGGAGGGGAATTTCTGTGCATTTACAACAGTTGCCCCGAACAGCATCAGAGCCACGACGAATATTGACAAAAGAGAATCAGTCCTGTGCTTCATATTTGTAATTTTCGGTAAACATAACACTTTTTTTCCATACCCCGGCAAAAACTCCGAATCATTTGTTTTACGAGCTGGAAAGAAGCCATTCCCCACCCCACAACTATCTGCAACAAGATATTTATTCTCAGCAAAATAAGTACCTGTCGAGATATCAACCGACTGTTGAAAACTTTATTTTAAAATAATTACGTCATATTGTGGGGAATTGTGGGGAATTGTGTAATTTTGAAACAAATTATCTACATTAGAGGAAAAGTATGCGTTTCATAGGCAACATAGAGGCCAAGACAGACAGCAAGGGAAGGGTTTTCTTGCCGGCATGTTTCCGTCGCATACTGCAGGCTGAAGGTTGCGAGAAGGTGATGTTGCGCAAGGACGTCTACCAGGACTGTCTTGTCCTGTACCCCGAGAGCAGCTGGAATGCACAGCTCGACCTGCTAAGGAGTCGCCTTGACAAATGGAACGCAAGGCACCAGATGATATTCAGACAGTTCGTGGCCGATGTGGAGGAGCTCTCCATCGACAGCAACGGACGCGTACTGTTGCCGAAGAGATACCTTGCGATGGCAACAATAAAGCAGGAGGTGAGGTTCATCGGCATGGACGACACCATCGAGATCTGGGCAAAGGAGAGAGTTGAACAGCCATTCATGGCCCCCGAGGAGTTTGGCCGTGAACTTGAGAATATAATGACCACTACAAACAGAGCCGGAAATGAATGAGACTCAGGTATACCACACACCAGTATTGTTGAAGGAGAGTGTCGACGGAATGGAGATTACCCCCGACAGCAAGTGCATTGACGTGACTTTTGGAGGAGGAGGACACTCACGCGAGATATTGAGCCGATTGGGCCAGGATGGACATCTCTACAGTTTTGACCAGGATGAGGATGCCGAGAAGAACGCCCCCGATGACAAGCGCTTCACTTTCGTGAGAGGCAACTTCAGATTCATATACAACTTCATGCGTTACCATGATGAGACACAGGTGGACGCCATACTCGCTGACCTTGGAGTCTCGGGACACCACTTCGATGACGAGACACGCGGATTCTCGTTCCGCTTCGATGCCGATCTTGACATGCGCATGAACAAGCGTGGCGGAGAGACCGCAGCCGACCTGCTGAACAACGCCAGCGAGGAGGAGCTTGCAAGGATATTCAAGCTGTACGGCGAACTGAACTGCGCACGTAAGCTGGCCTCAAGGATAGTGAAGACAAGGGCCGAGAAACCGATAAGGCGTGTCAACGAGCTCATCGAAATTGCCAAGCCTTTCTGCCCGCCACAGCGCGAGAAGAAAGAGATGGCGAAGGTATTCCAGGCACTGCGCATCGAAATCAACAAGGAGGTCGAAGCGCTGCAGGAGATGCTCAAGAGCGCGAAGGACCTGCTGAAGCCCGGTGGACGCCTGGTGGTGATAACATACCACTCGATTGAGGACCGCATCGTCAAGAACTTCATGAAGAGCGGCAACATTGAAGGCATTGTAGAGAAAGACTTCTTCGGCAGGGTGACCTCACCGTTCGAGGCAAAGAAGGTGATTGCACCAACCGATGAAGAGATGGAGCGCAACCCGCGTTCACGCAGCGCAAAACTGCGCATAGCAATAAAAAAAGAGGACTGACATGGATACAGGAAATACAACAGAGAGAAAAAACAGACGCAAGAAGAGAGGCCGTATAATAAACACCATCATAGGTGGCCGCCTTTTTGCCAATGAGATGCTGCGCAGGAACGCCGCATTGTTCGCACTGATTGTATTCTATTCATTCATATATGTGAGCAACAGGTACGAATACGAAAGGGAACTGTTGAAGATAGAAAAGCTCACGAAAAGAAGGGACAAGCTCAAGAACAACCTGTTGACACTGAAAAGCGAATTCACCTCAAAAAGCCGGCAGAGCGAGCTTGAGAAGATACTCAATGCACGGGACAGCGAGCTGGGTACCATGTCAAAACCGATGTATTCAATTAAAAAGTAAGACTATAAGATGTTCCATTTCCGTTCAGACTCCATATTCCGATTCAATATTCTGGTAATATTTGCATTCACGAGCATTGCATTCATTATCATAGGGAACACTGTGTCCACAATGTTCAAGGACAGGGAGATATGGAACAAGATAAAGGAAAGGTACATCCAGGACAACATACCGTTGCAGCCCGAGAGAGGCAGGATTCTTGACGAGGAGGGCGGGCTCATAGTCAGCAGCCTGCCATACTACAGGCTCCGTATAGACTTCAAGTACGTGAACAACGACAACCCGAAGGACGCACAGGCGACCACGCACAAGCGAGACTCGTTGTGGAAAGAGCATCTGGATGATGTCAGCAAGGGCCTGAACGAGATATTCCCCAGTGAAAGCGCCGAGAGTTTCAAGAGCCGTCTTGCAAAGGGCATAAAGAACAAGGAGCGATACTTCAGGCTCTACCGCGGAAAGATCTCATATACCCAGTACAACCGCCTGATGCAGCTGCCCATCTTTGAGTTGGGTTACAAGTACAGCGGACTCTTCATTGAGAAAGACAAGGATTTCAGCAAGGACAAGAAGAGCCTTGACAACCGCAACAAGACCGACCGCAAGAACATTTTCGGCGACATAGGACTCAGCACTTTCGGTATCGTGCGCGAGACAACCAACAACGACACGCTGACAATGGAACTCAGCGGTCTTGAGAAGAAGTACAACCAGTACCTTGAAGGCATACCGGGACTGGGACGCAGGGAGACCAACAGGAAGGGAAATGCCATAACAAAGATAAAGAAAGCGCCTGTTGCCGGAATGGACATACAGACGACAATCAACACCGAGATGCTCGACATCTGCGAGACGGCACTCAAGAAGGTACTCGTGGAAAACCACCTGCCTGCAGGCTGGGCTGTCCTGATGGAGACAAGGACAGGTGACATAAAGGCAATCGTCAACCTCACCAAGAGCGTCGACCACAACGGCAATGTCGTATACCTTGAGACCGCCGACAACATACCCAATAACCCGACTCCCAACCACGCACTCTGTCGCATTATGGAACCGGGCTCGATATTCAAGACCGTTGCAGTGACCGCAATGCTTACTGACGGCAAGATAACGGCCAAGGACTCGGTCAATGCATACCCATCGAAGGTGCACTTTTTCGGCAAGCAGAAGATTACCGATGATATGTACCGCGACAACGGCACGGGCAAGTACAGCATGGGCGAGGTACTCAAGTACTCGTCCAACATTGGAATGGTGCAATATATAAGGAAGGCATATGCCAATGATCCCGAGACATACACCAACACATTGGAGAGGTTCGGCATGGGAACCAACTACTACCTGATTGACAATGAGGCCACACCGCGTATCACAAAACCCGGGACCAAGAGCTGGAACGGCCTTTCCATCAACTCCATGTCATACGGTTATGGCGTGCAGATGACCGGAATAAACATGCTTAACTTCTACAACACCATTGCCAACGGAGGCGTGCAGATGCAACCACGAATCGTAAAGGCTATTCTCAAGGATGGCGAAGTGGTTGAGGAGTTCCCCACTGAGGTCATCAACTCAAGGATGATTCCGAAGAGGGTCGCAGACGAGGTGACCGAGATGCTCATTGGTGTGGTAGAGGGTGTAGGCTTGGACGGCAAGCCAGACGGTACTGGAAAACGTGCAAGATCGGACATGATGAAGGTAGCAGGCAAGACCGGAACTGCGGACCTCATAAACCCGAAGAACGGACGGTATGACGGATATGGCAAAATGATGAGTTTCTGCGGATTCTTCCCTGCCGACGACCCGCAGTACACACTGCTTGTACAGACAATATACGAGGCACATCAGGACACACGCCCGGCTGATGAGAAAAAGAAACTTGGCGGTGGAAGCACATCGGCCGTAGCATTCAAGGAGATTGCCGACAAGATCATGGCAAAAAGGCTTCGACTTGACATCGAGGATATGAAAGAGGAGAACCCTTCACTGCCCACAGTAAAGAAAGGAAATGTCGCGGAGGCCAGAACTGTACTCAAGAAGATGGGAATGGAGTGTGACAGCGAAGACAACGGCGAGTGGGGAACCATCACACGCGACAAGGAGGGCGGATACAAGATATCCACAAGAGAGCGTAATACGCGACTTGTACCCGATGTCACAGGCATGGGAGCAAAGGATGCAGTATACCTTATGCAGCAATGCGGCCTGAAAGTGGAGGTCGATGGCGTGGGAACCGTTGTGTCACAGAGCATCAGCGTCGGCAGCGTAGCAAAGAAAGGTGCTGTTGTCAGATTGAGACTCAGACATTAGTCTATAATAATATAAAGG
The DNA here is from genome assembly GCA_017558165.1 of Bacteroidaceae bacterium. Lineage (GTDB taxonomy): Bacteria > Bacteroidota > Bacteroidia > Bacteroidales > Bacteroidaceae > HGM04593. Next base: position 5,836 of record JAFYWE010000163.1, on the reverse strand, counting down.
AATAAAAGCATATATAATGAGACTGAACGACCTTTTAAGAGAGATACAATACACAAGACTCGTCCTACCCAAGGAGGAGGTGAGCGTGAGCAGCGTGAACATTGATTCAAGGCTTGTTGAGGAAGGTGGCATGTTCATTGCCATCAAGGGTACACAGGCCGACGGACATGCATACATACCATCGGCCGAGGAAAAAGGTGCCAAGGCAATCGTGTGCGAGAACATGCCCGAAAAGCAGAACCCGAATGTCGCATACGTTGTAGTGCCCGACGCACAGGCTGTCGCAGGCCGACTCGCGACAACATTCTATGGCAACCCGTCGCAGAGTCTTAGACTGGTAGGTGTGACAGGTACAAACGGAAAGACAACGATAGCCACACTGCTCTACGACCTGTTCAGGGAGATGGGACACAAGTGCGGCCTGCTCTCTACAGTGTGCAACTACATCGACGGCAAGGCATACCCGTCGACACACACTACCCCCGACGCGATATCCCTCAACAGGTTGCTTGCACAGATGGTGGAGGCCGGCTGTGAGTACGCCTTTATGGAGGTAAGCTCGCACGCACTCGCACAGGAACGCACGGGCGGACTGGAGTTTGCCGGTGCAATCTTCACCAACCTCACACGCGACCACATGGATTTCCATGAGACTATGGATAACTACCTGAAGGCCAAGAAGAGCTTCTTTGACAACCTCCCCCGCAACGCCTTTGCCATCACCAACCTTGATGACAAGAACGGCCCGGTGATGGTACAGAACTGCCGAGGAGACATAAAGAACTACTCTACCCGTACGATATGCGACTACAGGGCTCGCCTGGTAGAGACACACCTTGACGGCATGATACTGGAGTTCAACAACCGCGAGTTCTCTACAATGCTCACAGGCCGTTTCAACATCAGCAACCTGCTTGCTATCTACGGAGCTGCGGTTGAGCTTGGCAAGGACCCCGAGGAGGTACTGCGGGTGATGAGCACGCTACGTCCCGTTTCAGGTCGCTTCGAGACACTGCACTCAGCCGACGGTATATCGGCCATAGTGGACTATGCGCACACACCTGACGCCTTGAAGAACGTACTTGGAACCATCAACGAGGTCCTGCGCGGCAAGGGCAACATAATAACAGTTGTGGGAGCCGGCGGTAACCGCGACAAGGGTAAGCGCCCAATCATGGCAACCGAGGCCGTAAAGGGCAGCAACAGAGTGATACTCACATCGGACAATCCACGCTTCGAGGAGCCACAGGACATCATAAACGACATGCTTGCGGACCTTAGCGACGAGCAGAAGAAGAACGTCATCTCCATTGTTGACCGCAAGGAAGCCATCAGGACAGCCTGCGCGCTTGCACAGAAGGGAGACGTGATACTTGTTGCCGGCAAGGGACACGAGGATTACCAGGACGTCAAGGGCGTGAAGCACCATTTTGACGACAAGGAGATAATAAGAGAGATTTTCAACGCATAAAACTTACAGGATACTATGCTTTACTACCTTTTTGACCTTATGCAGAAGTACAACCTGCCAGGAGCAAGACTCATGAACTACGTATCGTTCAGGGCACTGCTCACCATTGTCCTGTCGCTAATCATATCGGCCTGGTTCGGAAGCACTCTCATCAAATTCTTCAAGAAGAAGCAGATTACCGAGACACTGCGCGAGTTCGACAAGAACAACCTCAAGGCAGGTGTCCCCACAATGGGCGGTATCATCATAATCATTGCCATAATAGTACCCTGCCTGTTGCTTGGAAAGCTCGACAATATATACATGATATTGCTCTTGATAACCACCATCTGGCTGGGTATCCTGGGCTTTGCCGATGATTACATAAAGACATTCAAGAAGAACAAGGATGGAGTACCGGGCAAGGTAAAGATCATAGCACAGGTGGGACTGGGACTTGTCATAGGCCTTACGCTATACCTGAGCCCCCAGGCTGTAATGCGCGAGAACATCACGGTAGAGAAGAACAACATTGAGGAGGTTGAGCACCGCCTTGTAGCCGAGAAAGTAAACAAGACCACAATCCCGTTCATCAAGAACCACAACCTTGATTACAGTGAAATCATGTCGTTCTGCGGCAAGTACAAGGAACAGGCAGGATGGATTCTCTTCATCATCGTAACGATATTTGTAGTTACCGCAGTATCCAATGGTGCGAACCTGAACGACGGTATGGACGGAATGCTTGCCGGAAACGCTGCCATAATAGGAGTCACGCTTGCCGCTCTGGCCTACGTTTCGAGTCACGTCGGCCTGGCCGAGTATATCGACATTATGTACCTGCCCGGTGGAGAGGAGGTCGTTATATTCACCTTCGCGTTCATCGGTGCGCTCATCGGATTCCTCTGGTATAACTCGTTCCCGGCGCAGGTGTTCATGGGTGACACCGGCAGCCTCACCATCGGAGGTATAATAGGCGTGATAGCCATCCTCATACACAAGGAGATTCTGCTTGTACTGCTTTGCGGAATCTTTGTGGCAGAGAATATGTCGGTCATCATGCAGGTGGCATATTTCAAAAAAGGCAAGCGTAAGGGTATTAAGCAGAGGATATTCCGACGCACACCGCTACACCACCACTACAATGTCGAGGACTCAAAGCTTGACAAGGAGTGTACATACATATTCAAGGGTCCAGAGCGTCCTATGCACGAGGCAAAGGTCACAGTACGTTTTTGGATCGTGACAATAATTATGGCAGCATTGACCCTCATGACCCTAAAGATAAGATAAATGGAGAAGAGAATTGTTATATTGGGAGCCGGAGAGAGCGGATGCGGAGCAGCCGTTCTTGCAGACAAGCTTGGTTTCGACGTCTTTGTATCGGACTTCGGGGCTATCAGCGACAAGTACAAGGCTATGCTTGATGAGCATGGCATCAGTTGGGAAGAGAAACAGCATACCGAAGAGCTCATCCTCAATGCCAACGAGGTCATCAAGAGCCCCGGCATACCCAACGAGGCGCCCATCGTGGTAAAGATAACCGAGGCGGGAATCCCAGTGATATCAGAGATTGAGTTCGCCGGACGCTACACAAGAGCAAAGATGGTATGCATTACCGGAAGCAACGGAAAGACCACTACCACCTCACTGATATATCATATATTCCGCGAGGCAGGACTCAATGTGGGCCTTGCCGGAAACATTGGACGCAGCCTTGCACTGCAGGTGGCCGAGGGCGACAAGGACTACTACATTGTAGAGCTGAGCAGTTTCCAGCTCGACAACATGTACGAATTCCGTGCAAACGTGGCAGTGATCATGAACATCACCCCCGACCACCTTGACCGCTACGACTACAAGATGCAGAACTACATTGATGCCAAGTTCCGCATCCTGCAGAACCAGCAACCCGATGACGCGTTCATCTATTGGAACGATGACCCTATAATAAAGAACGAACTTCCTAAGTACAATCACGGCAAGCTCTACCCGTTTGCCGAGCACAGACACGATGGTGCTGCTGCATATTCACATGAGGAGAAGTTGATTTTCACCGAGCCCACCCCATTCAACATGGAGCTTGAGGAGCTGTCACTCACAGGCAAGCACAACCTCTACAACTCCATGGCCGCAGGAATATCTGCCAATGTTGCCGGAATACGCAAGGAGACGATACGCGAGGCGCTCGGTACATTCGCCGGTGTGGAGCACCGCCTTGAGAAGGTAGCCAAGGTCAATGGAGTGGAATACATCAACGACTCAAAGGCGACCAACGTGAACAGTTGCTGGTATGCATTGCAGAGCATGAAGAAAAAGACCGTGCTCATATTGGGTGGTAAGGATAAGGGCAACGACTACACGGAGATTGCCGACCTTGTAAAGGAAAAGTGCTGCGCACTCATCTTCCTGGGTGCCGATAACAGCAAGTTGCATGACTTCTTCGGTGGATTCGGCATACCCATTATCGATACCCACTCGATGCAGGAGTGCGTTGAACAGGCATACAAGACAGCAAAGAGCGGAGAGGCTGTATTGCTGAGTCCATGCTGTGCAAGCTTCGATCTCTTCAAGAGCTACGAGGACAGAGGACGCCAGTTCAAGGAGTATGTATGTAAATTATAATAAGGATTAAGAAAACAAATAAGTACTGTACTACAGATGGGAGGCGACAAATTAAGAAGGATATTATTCAAGGGAGACAGGGTCATATGGGCTGTCTTCTTCATAATCTGCGCAATTTCCTGGGTGGAGGTATTCAGTGCGACCAGTCGACAGATCAGCCTAAGCGGCAACTACTGGCTCCCAATCATCAAGCATAGCGCGTTCCTGTTGGGAGGAATATTTGTCATCTGGTTCATGCAAAACCTGAAACTGCGCCAGATAAAGGGTCTGACAAACCTTATCTATTGGGTTGGACTGATTGGACTCATCTGGGCACAGGTTAGCAGTTCACGAATAAACGGAAGTGCACGCTGGATAAACGTGTTCGGCCTGTTCACAATACAGCCTATGGAGTTCGCCAAGATGGGACTCATAATGGTGACAGCAAGAATTTTGTCCGATTACCAGACCGAGGACGGTACGGACGGTGCAGCACTCAAGGAGATTGCGAAGTACAGCATATTTCCCATTCTCATTATCCTTAAGGAGAACCTTTCGACGGCATTACTGCTGGCCATCGCCATCTATATGATGATGTACATTGCAAAAATGCCTTGGAAACAGCTTCTTGTCCTCTTGGGCGCCGGAGTGGCGGCTGGCATCCTGGGAATAACAATACTGGTGAGCCTACCGGAGAGCCTTGCCGACAAAGGTGAGTTCGGAAGCAAGGTCATAACATGGAAACACCGTATCGTCAACTCATCGGACAGCACGCCCATTGACCCCGAGAACTACAAGATCGATGATGACCAGAGAGCACACGCAAACATGGCAATAGCATCGAGCCACCTGTTCGGATGCGGCCCGGGCAACTCGGTACAGCGTGACAATATTCCTCACGCATACTCCGACTTCATATATGCGATAATAATCGAGGAGTTGGGACTCATCGGCGGAATCTTCATCATACTGCTGTATATGACATTCCTCTACAGGTGCGGCAAGATCGCGAACAAGAGCGAGGATGCACAATCGGCATACATAGCCATGGGAATAGGATTCATAATAGTACTGCAGGCAATGCTGCACATGTACATATCGGTCGGTGACTTCGTGACCGGACAGCCGTTGCCACTCATGAGCCAGGGCGGAACATCCGTGATAATAAACTGTATATATATAGGTATGCTTCTCTGTATAAGCCGACATACGGTCAAGGCCGAGACAAAGGAGATTAACAAATAAAATTATGGGGCTATGAAAAAAGAGTACCGAATCATCGTGAGCGGAGGTGGCACAGGCGGCCACATATTCCCGGCATTGTCAATAGCTGATGCCATCAAGAGGAAATATCCCGCAGCAAAGATACTGTTCGTGGGAGCAGACAACCGTATGGAGATGCAGAGGGTTCCGGACGCCGGATACGAGATAGTGGGCCTGCCCATAGCAGGCTTTGACCGCAAGAACCTGTTGAAGAATATCAAGGTGCTGTGGCTCATACTCAAAAGCCAGCGTATGGCAAAGAAGATAATCAAGGACTTTGCGCCACAGGTTGCTGTGGGTGTAGGAGGATATGCCAGCGGCCCCACACTGAAGATGGCAGCGAGCATGAACATACCTACGCTTATCCAGGAACAGAACTCCTATGCAGGGGTGACAAACAAGATCCTGGCAAAGAAGGCCAAGGTCATCTGCGTTGCCTATGACGGGATGGAGCGCTTCTTCCCGCACGAGAAGATCAAGCTCACCGGCAATCCTGTACGCAAAAGCCTCATAGACATG
>JAFYWE010000162.1 GCA_017558165.1 Bacteroidaceae bacterium | reverse complement strand
TTTATAGTTATCCAATGTTATTCGTAGAGGAAGAACTGTGGACGTCCGTAGAGGCGGAAATCCTTGATGCAACCAGGGAGATTCACATCGCGCACGCAGATGCGGAAGCCCTTGACGGTGCGGATGTTTCCAAGGTCAACGATAACCTGGTGAGGCAGAGCCTTCACATCCTTCTTCCATGCACAGTGCCAGTATGTAGACTCGTCACCGTCAATCATATCCTCGGCAACACCCTCGCCCACAGCCTCGGTATTGGTGTGTACGATATTCCACTTCTTTTTCTCGATTGGGTTGCCGTTCTCGTCGAGCAACTCAATCTCGCAGATGCAAGAGTTCTTGCCGTCGTATGTGCTCTGGATATCGATGCAGAGGTGACGCAATGTCTTCATGCCGTCAAAAGTGAACTCCTGCCAGCCGCTCTTCTTCTCTACAGTACCCTTGAAGATACCGTCATACTCGTCAAGTACAGGAACACGGTTGTACTCACGTGAAGTCTTGAAAGAGTTCTTGTCGGGACCAAGTGTGTTGAGGATAGGAGCGTCAAGACCGCGTACTGTGCGCTTGCCGGTAGCCTCCATCTCAAATACAATAATCTCGTTCTCACCCTTCTTAATCCAAGGAGCCGGCAAGTACATTGTCTGCTGAGGACCGATGCCCCAGAACTTACCGAGTGACTTACCGTTTACCCAAACGGCACCCTTGCCCCAGCCAGTCATGTCAATGAATGTGTCGGCAACCTTGTCAATTGTGATTGTGCCGCGGTAGAAGCCAGGGAGATTACCCTCGTAACGCATCTTCGGGAACTTGAAGTCAGCGACATCGGCACGGTGCAGAGGCAATGATGTGATGGTCCAACCCTTGAGCTCCTCGCCGTTCAATGTAACACACTTAGTGATACCCTTGAGGTTGTTCACAAGGTCCTTACCGTAGTTCACGCGACCACCATTCTCAACAAGAATCTCAAGTACAGAGTTAGGCTCAGTAACATCAAGCTGCAATGCGCTCTGACGGAATCGGCGGTCAAGGCTACCCACGACCTTACCGTTGAGGATCACTACAGCATAGTCACGGAGTTCATTGATTGCCAACTTGCCGCTTACAGGCTCGGCAATGGTAGTCTCGTAGTGGATGTAACCGTAATCCTGGTTCATATCCTCCATTGTGAGAGTAGTCTCGGACTGAACTCTATCGCCATAAGCAATAGAAAGAGGAGCCCACTCGGTAAGTTCAGCCTCGGGGAATGTAGTAGTTGGATTGTCGGCTGGTACATCGGGCAATGTGACACCCTCGGGGAGATTGCGCTGGATAACCTCGCGGAAAGCGTGGTACTTTGGATAAGCGTTACCGTACTCACCGAGCGGAGCATCGTAGTCATAGCTTGTAGGCTGTGGCTCGTATGAACCGTTGTTGGTGTTGGCACCGTTGGTATAATGGAAGTTTGTACCGCCGTGGAACATGTAGATACTTACCGATACATCGTGCTTGAGCATCCAGTCGAGCTGCTCTGCAGGGCGCTCATAGCCTACAGCCGAGTGAGGCAAGCCCCAAACGTCGAACCATGCAGGATAGAACTCCGCCACAAAGTATGGACCACCAGGCCAGTAACGGTCGATAGAGCGCATGATGTCGTCACCCACGGCACCGTTCACTGTAGGCAGAATACCGGGGATATAGCCGTTAGGCATCTGACCCGATCCGTCACAAGTCATAAGAGGAACATTGAAGCCTGCGTTCTTTATCATCTCGGCAACCTTTCCAAGATATACCTTGTCGTTACTGTATGAGCCGTACTCGTTCTCTACCTGCACCATAATGATGTTACCGCCATTGGTAACGGTGTGTGGAGCAAGCTCCTTGCCAAGAGCATTGAGGTAACGCTCGCAGGCTGCAAGGAATGCAGGATTGTCGCTACGCCACTTCATTGTGCTGTCCTTCTGCAACCAGTAAGGATAGCCACCGAAGTCAAACTCGGCACATACGTATGGACCCGGACGCAACAGCACGAAGAGACCCTCCTCGGCAGCAATCTCCACGAAACGTGCGATGTCGGCCTGACCCTCGAAGTTGAATTCACCTGGCTGTGGCTCGTGTACAGCCCAGAACACATAGGCCGACACGGTGTTCAAGCCCATAGCCTTTGCGCGCTGCATACGGTCGCGCCAATACTCCACCGGAATACGTGGATAATGCATCTCACCACAGATGAGCTGCATCTTCTCGCCGTCATAAAGGAACTTGCCGTCCTTTATCTCGAACGTGTGCTTCTCCTTGCTGCAGGATACAAATCCCACCATCAAGGCAAGCGCCAGAAACATAAGAACTTTTCTCATAATGGATATTTATGGTTAATAATATTATATTATAAGGTATTTTGTGATAAAGATAATGAAATCCGTTATCATACAAAAATATGACACTCCATTTTTTAACACACAAACACACAACAACATAAAAAAGGGGCCTCGCTATTGCGAAGCCCCTTTGGGTTTAGGTATTGTTTGCTTATATAATTACTTAGCAGCGATTACACGAGCCATCTCACAAACCTTGTTTGAGTAACCCCACTCGTTGTCATACCAAGATACAACCTTAGCGAAGTTAGCGTCGAGAGAGATACCTGCCTTAGCGTCGAAGATAGAAGTGTTAGCGCAGCCACGGAAGTCTGTAGAAACTACAGCGTCCTCTGTGTAGCCGAGGATACCCTTCAACTCGCCCTCAGAAGCCTCCTTCATTGCAGCGCAGATGTCAGCCAT
>JAFYWE010000018.1 GCA_017558165.1 Bacteroidaceae bacterium | reverse complement strand
TTTCTTTCAAAAATATTATTTACATTGTCCTCAAGAAGTGCTTGTCTTTTTATGCCCTTTGTTGCACGAACCCACTCCCGCTCGGCAAAGCAAGTAAACTGTCTTTGCTCTCGCTTACCCGTGGCTTTGTTGCCTGTTTTTCTCTTTTTCGAAGTTACATAGCCCGCTATGCGCCTTTGAAAAATAAAAAAACACTCTAAAAAAGTTCTATAAAAATTCCAAGGACATAAATTTAAACAACTTCTTATACAGGACAAAATTACAATTATTTATCTTTTCCATTGCCATAAGGCTCTTTTTTTTAGGTCAAGCCCCCATAATTGTATGTTTTTAACAGCGGCCTTGCCGATTATAGAACTAAAATGAGTATCTTTACGGAATAATAGGTCATGATATAGCCTCAGTCCCGAATGCATTTGTCATTTTGAGCACAGCGAAAAATCTCTGGAACTATACAAGAGATCCTTCACTTCCGTTCAGGATGACAAACCAACAAAAAGAAGTTTAATCCAAGGACAACGTATATATCATTTCCCAATAATAACCTGAATTTCAGAACAGACTACATATATGTACACACCGACACGAGAGGAACTATGCAAGTTGCTTGACACCCCCATTTTCCGCAAGATAAGCGAGACGGCCGACAGCCTGAAGATGGAGTGTTACGTCGTTGGCGGATACGTCCGCGACATTTTCCTGGAGCGCCCATCGACAGACATTGACGTCGTTGTTGTGGGTAAGGGCATTGAGATGGCGCGCGCCTTCAGCAAGAGGCTCGGCCGTGGAGCACACCTGTCGGTATATGCGAATTTCGGAACCGCACAGGTAAAATATGGCGAGCACGAGATTGAGTTCGTAGGTGCCCGCAAGGAGAGCTACAGCCATGACTCACGCAACCCCATCGTCGAGGACGGCACGCTGGAGGATGACCAGAACCGTCGCGATTTTACCATAAACGCAATGGCCATATGCCTGAATGCCGACAGGTTCGGAGAGCTCGTCGACCCGTTCGACGGAATGCTTGACCTTGAGGACCGCATAATAAGCACCCCGCTTGAACCGGGCATAACATTCAGCGATGACCCCTTGCGCATGATGCGATGCATACGCTTTGCCACACAGCTCAACTTCTACATCGAGGACGAGACATTCCAGGCACTCTGCGACAACAAGGAGAGGATCAGGATAATCTCACGCGAGAGAATCAACGATGAGCTGAACAAGATACTAATGTCACCAACCCCGTCGAAGGGTTTCATAGAGCTTGACCGTTGCGGACTGCTGGAGATAATATTCCCGCAGCTTGCGGCCATGCAGGGCGTGGAGACACGCAACGGATACAGCCACAAGGAGATGTTCTACCACACGCTGGAAGTACTTGACAACATAGCCAAGAAGACCGACAACCTTTGGTTGCGCTGGGCAGCACTGCTACACGACATCGGCAAGCCCAAGACAAAGCGCTGGGACCCTGTTATGAAATGGACATTCCACAACCACAACATTGTTGGCGAGAAGATGACGCTGAAGCTGTTCCGCGACTACAAGATGCCACAGAACGAGAAGATGAAGTATGTGGCGAAGCTCGTCTCGTTGCACATGCGCCCGATAGCCATTGCCGACGACGAGGTCACCGACTCGGCTGTACGCCGTCTGCTGTTCGATGCCGGCGATGACATTGATGACCTGATGTTGCTGTGCGAGGCCGACATCACATCAAAGAACGAGGTGCGCAAGAAACAGTTCCTCAACAATTTCCAGATTGTACGCCAAAAACTGAAGGACATTGAGGAGAAGGACCGCATACGCAATTTCCAGCCACCGGTGAACGGCGAGGAGATAATGCAGTTGTTCAACCTTGGCCCTTGCGCCGAGGTCGGCCGCCTGAAGAGCGCCGTAAAGGACGCCATCCTTGACGGCATTATACCGAACGAGCATGACGCCGCAAAGAGCTACATAATGAAGCTTGCATCGGAGATGGGGCTCACCGCCGTTGAATAATGGCAAGAAAACACCATTGCAGGCAACAAAATGGCAATAACCGACCATTGGCGCCTTGCAACAACAGAAGTACATTTACAAGAACAAGACTATGAAGAAGATACTGCTTATACTGGCTATCATTGCCACAACTGCCACAGCACAGGAAATCACATACCGCGAGTATATGCGACGTGTCCTCACCGACAACATCGCGCTCACCGCAAGGAGCCTCGACATCGAGATTGCCGATGCACAGGTAAAGAGTTCAAGGACATACAATGACCCCACACTTGCCGTTACATACACCAACAACGAGGATTGGGACAAGAAACTGGGACAGGGCATCGAGGTGGAGCTGGGCAAGACATTCACTTTCGGCGTGCGAAGGAGCCGTATGCAGATGGCCGACAGCGAACGCAAGATGACCGTGGCGCTGCTTGAGGAGTATATGCGCAACTTCTGCGCCGATGCCTCATTGGCCTACCTTGAGCACCTCAAGGCACAGATGCTGTTTGACGAGGCCAACGACATACTCAGCACACTCAAGGAGATTGCAGATGGCGACAGCCTGCGCTTCATTCACGGCGACATTGCCGAGAGCAACTGGCTTGAGAGCCGTATGGCAATGGGCATAGCACGCAACGCAATGCTCGAGGCCGAGGCCGAGCTAAACAACACAGCCATAAAGCTTGGCTATTTCATGAGCAACCTTGACGGTGCAGAGACACTCCGTGGCAACGGTACATTGGAGATAAACGAAGAGGCATCACCCATTGAAAGCTACATTGAGAGAGCGCTTGCCAACAGGGCTGACATCGTGGTGGCATTGAGCCGTGCCGACGTTGCAGAAGCAGCCCTCAAGTTCAACAAGGCGCAACGCCGTCCCGAGCTTGACGTGGTAGTTGGCGCCACATACAACAGGGCACGCCCCGACTTCACCACCCTGAAGGCCGGAGTGGCCGTCCCCCTCAAGTTCTCTAACCTGAACAAGGGAGCACGCATTGCCGACGAGATTATCGCACGCCAGGCAAACATAGAGGTCGAGGATGCACGCATGCTGGTCGAGGCCGACGTGATGCAGGCATACAACAGCTACCTTTACGCAGTAAAGCAGACAGGTACATTCACCGGCAAGATGCTTGCCGACATGCGCACCATAGTTGAGAGCAAGCGCAAGGCATATGAGCTTGGCGAGACACCGTTCGTCGACTACCTTGTCATAAAGCGCGACGA
>JAFYWE010000161.1 GCA_017558165.1 Bacteroidaceae bacterium | reverse complement strand
GATGGGTACCTGGCCTGATGTGAACAACATGTTACCGCAGATGATGGCCTGTGAGTATGGGCCGATAGCCTCAGGGGCGTTGCTTGTATAAACTTTCTTCAACATAGTTATTTGTATTTAAATGATTAATCCAAAATTCTGAAACCGGCATCAATCAACGCAGTCTTAATCTTGCTGATGTGCTCGAAATTACGTGTCTCGAGTTCTATGCGTATCCAGCAACCAGTCACGCCTGTGTTGGCGTTTGTGCGCTCGTGGTGTACGCCGATTACGTTGCCGCCAAGGTCGGCAATGATCTTTGAGACCTGTGCCAGCTGACCTGGTTTGTCAAGAAGCTCAACCTTGAGGAGTGCTGAACGGCCCGATGTGAAGAGGCCACGCTTGATTACGCGGTCAAGGATATTCACGTCAATGTTACCGCCCGATACGACGCAGATAGCGTTCTTTCCCTCAACTGGAACCTTGTCGAACATTACTGCTGCGGCCGCTACGGCGCCTGCACCCTCTGTTATGATCTTCTGGTGCTCGAGCATTGAAAGGATGGCTGATGAGACCTCGTCGTCGGTAACGGTTACAATGCCGTCAACATATTTGCTGCAGAATTCGAATGTGTTCTCGCCGGGCTGTTTCACTGCAATACCGTCGGCAATTGTTGAGACTGAGTCAAGACGTTCGATCTGCTTGTGCTCGACTGAGTTCTTCATGCTTGGAGCACCGGCTGCCTGTACGCCATATACCTTTATGTTCGGGTTCAGTGATTTCAATGCGAATGCAACACCTGAGATGAGTCCTCCACCGCCGATGGGTACAACTACAACCTCTACATCCTTCATCTGGTCGATGAGCTCGAGGCCGATGGTTCCCTGGCCTGCGATTACGTCGATATCGTCGAATGGGTGGATGAATGTGTAGCCCATCTCGTCGCGCAGTTCAATTGCGCGCTTGTAAGCATCGTCATAAACACCTTCTACAAGGCAAATCTCTGCTCCATAGCCTCTCGTTGCCTCAACCTTTGAGATTGGCGCACAGTCGGGCAGGCAGATTGTAGACTTGATGCCGTTCTTTGTCGCGGCCAATGCAACGCCCTGGGCGTGGTTTCCTGCCGAACAGGCGATAACGCCCTTTGCCTTCTCCTCGGCCGAGAGCTGTGAAATCTTGTAGTATGAACCGCGAACCTTGAACGAACCGGTCAGCTGCAGGTTCTCGGGCTTGATGAAGATGTTGCCCTTCTTGTTCAGATATGGAGCCGGAATGAGCTCTGTGCGACGGATTACGTCCTTAAGGACATACGATGCATGGTAGATTTTGTCTAATGTAAGCATACGGCTTTTACTTTTTAATATGTCTTTTTCTTGTTCATGACATGCGCGGTATGCGCGCATATATCCGTACAAAATTACAACAAATTCTTAGAAGCTGTTTAAGAAGCTGTTTAAATTTTTAAAAAAAGTTTTTCTTATACTATAAGTCGCTGTTTCGTTGTTTTTTATATTCAAAAATGTCTGTTTTCTTCTTTTTCTCGGTTACGTAGCCCGCTACGCGCCCTACAAAAAAAATAAAACACCCTATTTTTGCTCTATAAAAAACTTAACGATATAAATTTAAACAGCTTCTTATACTAATGAAAAAAGTGTAAATTATTTCTCGATGATATGCTGAACTTCCGGTCTCGGAATGCTCTCAGTAATCCCAAATTGTATATGGCAAAGATGCGGAGATGATTTTACTTTCTTGTTGTTGAGCTTTTTTGTTTACAAAAGATTTCTTTCTTTTGCGGTAAAATATCCGCTTATGAAAAAGATTGTATTTTGTTTTTTGCTGTTGTCGCCTATGTTTTCAAAGGCGCAGGCAGATTATGTTCAGATGAAGAATTGTGGCAGTTTATGCTTTGTACCAAGTGAGTATTCTGATAAAGAGACTCCTGGTTTGCACATCTTGCAGAGCGATGGAGTCAGTATCTATGACAACGATATTAGATTGGTGAAAAATATCAGTCTGCCAGTGCAGGAATACACTTATCAAAGTTCGCGTATACGTACTCGTGCTGTTGAGGGCATTGAGCGTACAGCTGTTGAAAGGCTTCAGGAAGTCACCGATACTTATATAAATTATGCAGCTTCGCAGGAAAAGGACTATGCGGCTCTTTCCTATGAAGAGAGGCAGGAACTTATCGTGGATTATGACAGATATTATTATGGTTTGACAAATACAGAAGTACACGACGAGGGTGAGTACGCACTGATTGTATACAACGAATATTTCGGTAATAACTTTTTCAATTACCCGGCTTATCAATACAATTACCCGAAGCAAGGTTTGTTGCTCGATAAGGATGGCAAGGTCTACAACTTTAGGGCTACCTACGATTATAAGTATTCGGAATGGAGCGATTACACAGTATCTTATGAAACGATAAAGGTCGAGAACAACATCATAGCTTGTAATATTGTCGGTGCACAGAGTTCTTCTTTGTTGAGCCCATTTTATATATCTTCGACTCTCTTCAATGATGATAACTCTCTTGAGTATCTACGTCCGGTATATACACTCGTCGATGCACCTGTTTATTCGTGGAGCGGTGATTGTTCCGAGGAGCCTGTAACTACCGACGGAGAATATTCAAACAAAGAACTTGTTATCTGTGGTCTTGAGGTAGTCGGCGAAAGTGGAGCTGTACTTTCCTCTATCTCTTTCGGTAAGGAGTATGATAAGATTGGTAACCTTTCTTTGATGAGTGGTACTGTTGTCGCAATGGGTAGCGGTATCTCTATTATCCAGTTGGGCGAGAACCGATTTATCTCTTTTGATACTTCAGAAGAAGAGGACGGTGAAACCTCTATTTGCAAGCATTTCTACAGAATCAATGTAGTCGCAAATTCTATTGAAGCCGTTTGTGCTCCTGTTTGTGTCAGTGTCGTGCAGAACAGCTTGAACACTATTGAGGTGGACTATGACACAGATAAGGATGCAAACGTGGAACTCTTTTCTGTTGGTGGGCATAAATGTGCCTCACAGAATATCAATGCAGGTACAGGTCGTTTACGTATGAATGTAAATGGCTGCGGAGTATATATCCTCACTATAAGCGAGGGCGGTACTGTTGTCGGTTCGCAGAAGGTCTTGATTAATTAATCCGTCCGTCCGGAGTCTGGTAATAAAACAAACAGAGGAAAAATCGAATGATTTTTCCTCTGTTTGTGATTCCGAAGCGATTCGAACGCTTGACCCACGCCTTAGAAGGGCGTTGCTCTATCCAGCTGAGCTACGGAACCGACCTTTTATGTGCAAAAAGCGGGCGTGTTCCCGATTTTCGACTGCAAAGATAGTGTGTTTCTTTGTTTGTGCCAAAGATTTTCGGGCTTTTTTCACATTTGATGCAAAAAGATGTGTCAAATAGTGCCGTTTCCCGCCGTGGGTGGCCTCTGTGTTACTCCTTTATCTCGTTTATCAGCCTTGCCAATGACGGCACGAAAATCTCCTTGCGGTGGAGTTCGATGTAGCCCTCGTTCTGCAGTTCGTTGAGTGCCTTGGAAACATTCAGACGTGTCTCACAAAGTATGCTTGCCAGGCGTTCCATCTTTATGCAAACCCTCTTGGCTCCCTTCATGTTGTTGCATCGCATCCCTATGAACTGCGCTATGCGTCCCTTTATGCTCTGTGGGGTGTAGTTCCATATGGCATGGCTCTGCATCTGCGCCTTGCGGCTGATGAGGTTAAGCAGGTTTATGGTGAAGATCTGGTATTTGGCGAATTCGCTGAAAAGGTATTTCTTGTCAATCACGAGTGTAGTGCAGTTGCCTTTTGCAACGTAATCGCGCTTGAATGTCGTGTCCTGACCGAACAGCGAGTATGGCTCCACTGCTAATGGTGCCTGAATCTCTTCGGTGAGCGAGTATGAGCCGTCGGGGGCGGTGACTATTGATGATACCTCGCCCTTGGTTACGATGATGAGTCGGTTGCAGTCGTCACCCGATTTGCATATGGGCTCTCCGTCGGTATGGTTGAAGAACTCTATCGTGACCTTGTCGAGTATCGCGGTTATCTCGTCCTTGCTCATACCCTGGAAGTATGGCAGGCTCAAAAGGTTTTCGTACATCTTGTTGCTGGTTTATCATTAATATAACTGATATTATCTCCGATTAGTGTGTCGGGTGCTGCATTTTTGTTTTTTTTAACCTTGAGTGTACTGTGTTCCTGCCTGTGTGTGCTGTCGGGGCTTTCCCCTTTATCTTTGTTAAAAGTAATTACCGAATCCTCTTTTTTATCTATAAATATACATTAATTAAAAAATATTCTATAATTTAGCAACGTATAAGGGTGGGGGCGCGTGTGTGCTCCGACATTTGATGTGACTTTTATTTTTTTATTTTATAAACAATATGAAAAAGAGACATTTGTTATCATTTGCTGTCGCCTTGTTCGCAACAGGTGTGATGGCTCAGAGTGTCCCTACTCACGAAGCTTACGTGAGCAGCGGTACACCGACCAACATTGTTACAGCTCTCAATAAATGGGAGCCAGGTCAGAATTGGAACGGTGATGCAAACTACGTGGATGAGAACTTCTACATCTCACGTGTTCCCATCAAGAACCGTTTCCGTCCGGGCGACTACGCCAATGACGCTCTCAACGACGAGAACAACAAGCAGTTCTGCTGGTGTGCTCCAACAGGTGAGATGACCAAGAAGTGGGGTGCCCTGCCTCGTTACAACTTCGACGGTGACAATTTCAACATGTGGCAGTATGTCGACATCCACTCGAATTGGTCAAACGGCTGGTGGCGTGTTCCTGCTGCGTTCAACGACGTTGCGCACAAGAATGGTGTAAAGACCGGTTGTACATACTTCATCGATTGGGGTGCTGCTGTGAACCAGAGCGAGGATCCTGGTAAGACTCTCTATGAGTTGGCGACTCCTCTGAGCAAGGCAAACGAGCATGGTGACAAATACAAATATTCACGCAAGCTCATCCAGTTCCTCAAGTACTACGGTATTGATGGTCTTTGCTTGAACCCTGAGGGTTATTGGGGCTATACAGTGTATAGTCGTTTTATTCCGTTCCTTGCCGAGTGTCACAAGATTGCCGAGGAGCTTAACCATCCTTTCCACGTTGACTGGTATGCGTTCGTGACTAATACAGGTCAGCTCTCTGACGACGGATGTAAGCTCAGCAGCAACAGCCAGAACTGGTTCCACCACACAGCTACAGACCAGCCTGTAACTGACGTTTACTTCCTCAATTACAACTGGAGCGAGAGCGGTCTTGCAACAAGTGTCCAGACAGCACAGAACCTTGGTCGTTCATCATTCGACGTGTACGCAGGTTTCGACATGCAGGGCCGTGGCTACGGTAGGTATGGCAATGCCGGCTGGAATGTGTTGATGAAGTATCCTGTAAGTATCGTGGTATGGGGTGCTCATGACCGTAACCAGCTCTACATCAGCTCAACCGAGGGTGGCCAGAGCGACTATGCCGTGCAGAACGAGTACCAGAAGAAGCAGGAGATGCTCTTCTCGGGTGGTAACCGCAATGTCCTCAAGTTGCCTGCATTGACCGATGCTGTCGTTACATCTTCATACAGCGACCTCCAGGATTGGCACGGTTATGCTACAGCTGTCATCGAGCGCTCTTCACTCTACGAGCTTCCATTCGTGACACGCTTCAACCTCGGTAACGGCCGTTTCTTCAACAACGAGGGTGTTACTACATGGGATCACAAGTGGTACAACTGGGGTATGCAGGATTTGCTCCCTACATGGCGCTGGTGGATTGACAACGGTGACGGCAAGACTGTTCCTGCCGATGCTGTAGGCGTTGACTTCTCATATGACGATGCTTGGTTCGGTGGCTCATGCTTGAAGGTACACGGTGCAACAAACCGTTCAGATGTCCGCTTGTTCGCTACAAAGTGGGATGTCGCTGCCGGTGATGACGAGTTCCGTCTCACAATCAAGCCAAAGACAGCGGGTGCTACACACCTTGAGTTCATGGTAGCTAAGGATGGTGAGCAGTACGACTTCGTATATGTTCCTGTAGCCGGCAATATCAAGGCCGGTGAGTGGAACCACATCACAATCAAGGCTTCTGAGGCCGGTCTTGCTGCGGGCGACGTAGTAGGTTGCATCGGTCTCTCTGTAAAGAACACTGATGCTAACTTCGAGGTTTACTTCGGTGAGTTCGCATTCGTGCCTGCAGGTTTCAACGAGCAGCCCGAGACTCCTGTTATCAAGCACGCCGAGGTTATGAAGCGCTATTACAACCGCGCCGACATCAAGGTTGTGTTCGATATGCCTACACCGGCTACACGTCCTGCCGAGTATGAGGGTTGCCCTGTATACAACGAGGAGGTAGGTACATGGTACTATGAGATCTACGTAAAGCAGGGTGATGTGGAGACTCTTGTAACTACAACAACATCTTGGGCCGCTTACGTGGTTGACGCAACTCTCATCCCACAGGTTGACAAGTTGCAGATTGGTGTACGTGCCGTAGGTAAGGACGGTCGTGCAAAGAGCGATATCGTATGGACCGAGGAGATTGAGGAGCCTCTTACAATGATCGAGACCCTTACTGTTGACAAGAGCGTCATCAAGCCAGGTGAGGAGTTCGTTATTGGTTTCGAGGATCCTAACCACCCTGTAGCTGACATCAAGATCTATGATGCAATGACAAGCGACCTCGTGGCAAGCGCAAGCGGTGTGCTCACTATGACAACATCACTCCCTGCTGTAGGTAGCTACGACGTTGAGGTGGTGACAAATGGCGAGACTTTGATGAACCGTTCACTCATCCTCGTTACTCCTGAGGAGACAGGCCGTCTGCCACAGGTAAGCAACGTGACATCAGACGTGACAGAGGTTACTGGTCCTGACCAGGAGGTGAACTTCACAGCAGAGATTGCCGAGGGTACAGCATTCAACGGTGCTCCATGTACAGTATCACAGTCTCTCTACATGAGCGAGCCTTATCAGTTTACTGTTGATGCTGCCATCATGAGCGAGTATACAAATACTTCATTTGCTCTCTGGTTCAAGGTCGAGAAGTTCGAGCACGCATCTTTGGGTACATTGCTCATGACAAAGGTAAACCGTAACTACGGCGGTACATGGACCGAGAACGTTTGGGGTGAGATGTGGACAGCTATCCGTCCTGCAGGTTATGCAAAGAACAACAATCTCAAGCGTGACAATGCGGCTAACGAGTTGTCACTCTGTACCGATGCTCCTGCTGCAGGTACTCCAAACTATGAGCACAACAATGATGTCGATATCCTTTCTGACGGTTACAGCCTTATGCCTGGTGTATGGTACCACGTATGTGCCGTGAAGTCTGGCAAGAACCTCAAGCTCTACCTCAACGGTAAGCTCATTGCGAGCGGTGTCGCACGTGGTGCAGGTCCAAAGAACTGGCGTGGTGCGAAGTTCTACGTAGGTGGTTCAATGACTAACCTTGCAAGTTTGACCGGTTGGGTTGACGAGGTGCAGATCTGGAGCAAGGCTCTTACAGCCGATGAGGTGAAGGAGTCTATGAAGGGTTATGCCGAGGCTCCTGCAAACCTCGAGGGTTACTTCACATTCGAGGAGACAAAGACTGACTCCGATGGTTACATCTACTTCCCTAATACAGGTAAGAACGCATCTGCAGTAGCAGGCGGTTACATGACTACCGGTAAGGAGGAGAACGGCAAGACAAACGATTACAAGCAGAACCAGTTGACAACAGCTCTTGGTGTTCCGATGTTGACAGGTAGCTTCCCAATCAAGTACGAGTCTACAAAGTGGATGATTGAGGGTGCACGTCTCAACGCTTCAACAGCTACTACAGCCAACGCTACATACAATAGCGGTGACGGTAAGTTCCCACTCACTGTGGTTGCAACAAACTCTTGGGGTTCTTCAACAAAGACCATCAGCGACTACATGGTTGTTACATCTGTTGAGGATGTTGCCGGTGAGGCTGGCTACATGGTTTATCCAAAGCCATTTGAGGGTACAGCAAACGTTCTCTTCGCCGAGGATGGCCTCTTCGAGGTTGCTGTGTTCGCGGCTGACGGTAAGCTCGTGGGCAACGATGCATTCGAGGTTCGCGCAGGTGAGGTACGTGAGGTGTCTCTTGCCGATGCACAGAGCGGCGTGTATGTTGTTGTCATCATGAAGGAGGGCAAGGCAATACGCTCATTCAAGATTGTAAAGTAAAGAATCAATATTTCTGTGATTGCGGGGCGCCTTTTGGGCGCCCCGCTTTTGTCATATATATTATGTATGCGCGTGTGTGCGTGCCTTATATGATGGAAAATCCTGCGAATATTGTCCTAAAGCGCGTGTCGTGATAAAATTTGGACTGCATATTTTGTTATTGCGCTGAACTTGCATTAACTTCGCGCTGTATTATGGCGCATTATGCCTGCGCTTTTGGTTATGCAGCAACGTAAGGAAAGATATGATATGTTGGCGGTCGTGGGTCCTACAGCCTGTGGCAAGACCTCGTTGGCGGTAGATGTGGCACTCGCGGTTGACGGTGCCGAGATCATCAGTGCCGACAGCCGTCAGGTGTACCGTGGTATGGATATCGGTACAGGAAAGGACATCGCGGAGTATACCCGCGACGGTGTCACCGTGCCCACGCATCTGCTTGACATTGTGGATGCCGGTGAAAAGTACAACCTCTTCGAGTTCCAGCGTGATTTCCTTACATCGTATGAGGACATCAGGTCGCGTGGCGCGTTCCCCATCATGTGTGGCGGCAGCGGCCTCTATGTTGAGTCTGTGCTCCGTGGGTATCGTCTGTTGCCGGTGCCCGAGAACCCGGAATTGCGTGCCCGTCTTGAAGAGAAGAGCCTTGAAGAACTCACTGCAATCCTGGCCGGTTACAAGAGCCTGCATAACAATACCGATACCGATAGCAAGAAACGTGCAATACGAGCCATTGAGATCGAGGAGTACTATCTTACCTGTCCGGTAGAGGAACGCTCCTTCCCACAGGTCAATGCGTTGGTGGTGGGTGTTTCGGTCGACCGCGAGGTGCGACGTGAGAGAATAAGCCACCGTCTGCGCGAGCGTCTCAAGGATGGTATGGTCGATGAGGTGCGTTCGTTGCTTGACAGCGGCATTACGCCCGACCAGCTCATATACTATGGACTGGAGTACAAGTATCTTACGCTTTACCTTACGGGTGCGATGAAGTACGATGAGATGGTGCATGGCCTGGAGATAGCCATACACCAGTTCGCAAAGCGCCAGATGACCTGGTTCCGTGGAATGGAGAAGCGTGGCGTGGATATAAGGTGGATTGATGCATCGCAGGAGCGTGCG
>JAFYWE010000160.1 GCA_017558165.1 Bacteroidaceae bacterium | reverse complement strand
GGATTGTGAAATCCGAGGGTGTTTGATGTGAGGATTATAATCCTCTTCATCATTTCGGGTCACAGACCCTGATACTCAGAAACTGCGGATTGCAAATCCGCAGTGACGGATACTCTACAATGCTCATGCTCACCACAGCGTTCGGTGGATATGACAACGTGATGAAGGCATACCAGGTGGCACTTGACGAGGGTTACCGCTTCGGTCTCTATGGCGACGCAATGCTCATCATTGACTGATGAAAAAGAGAATATACCTGGGACTCGGTACAAACCTGGGCGACAGGCAAGAGAACCTTACGCG
The DNA here is from genome assembly GCA_017558165.1 of Bacteroidaceae bacterium. Classification (GTDB taxonomy): domain Bacteria; phylum Bacteroidota; class Bacteroidia; order Bacteroidales; family Bacteroidaceae; genus HGM04593. The sequence continues at coordinate 2,501 of JAFYWE010000160.1, read as the reverse complement.
AGCGATAGAAGCCCTATCGCTCGCGCTTGGTACATGCAAGGCGCAGTCATCATTCCTGGAGACCGAGCCTTGGGGCTTTGAGAGCGACAACGGCTTTCTCAACTGCGTCGTGGCCTTTGACACGGAGCTGACACCGACCGAGTTGCTCGACACCACCGAGAGGATTGAGCGCGAACTGGGCCGCACGGTGAAATCCACCGGCGGCAACTACCACGACCGCCTCATCGACATCGACATACTCCTCTACGGCAACACCGTGATTGAGAGCGAAAGGCTCACCATCCCCCACCCCCTTATGCACCTGCGCGACTTCGTACTCATGCCACTGGCAGAGATTGCGCCGGACACGGTGCATCCCACACTCGGCAAGAACATCGCCGAACTGCTTGAAGAAATCCGGAAATAATCCAGAATTCATTTGCTTTTCAAATCGGTAAGATTTACATTTGCCATTACAATACAACTCATTAACTTATTCCTTACCAAAGATGAAGAAGCTGTTGCTCTTATTGTTCCTTACCTTTTCGTTGCCGATATGCGCCGATTCACATCTTGTAATCGAGATGAAAAACTCCAAACGCCATATATACTCTTTGGACGAAAAGCCTACCTTGAAATTCAACGACGACATGCTCGTTGTAGAAACCAGCGACATCAATACATCGTACCACCTTGATGAAGTATTGAAATATTACTTCACCGAGGAGACGACCGACATAAAGAACACCGCCGGAGAGACAGCCTGCATCAGATTCACATATACCGACAAGGATTGCCTGCATATAAGCGGTCTCAGCGGTGAGGAGCAGATACGCATCCATGATATCTACGGCAAGACCATACCCGCAGAGACAATAAATGACGGGAATACAGTAAGTGTCATGCTCAACGGGCTTGACAAAGGCATATACATAATAAGCGTCAACGGAAAACACACCATTAAAATCCACAGATAAATGAAAAGGATTGTAATAAGCCTCACCATTCTGTTCATGTTCACATTGTCGGCAACAGCACAATACGACACCATACGTACCAGGTACATGAACGTACGCCAGGCAGACGGCACAAGAGTCAGATTCAACATCAACGACATCGATTCAGTGTTCTTCAGCACAGAAGAGGTGTTGCAGAAGCTATACGGTGTAGCAGACATCACCCCCGACATCTACAAAAGACAGCCTACCGAAGACGGCGTAGAGACAGCCAGCGAGGTTTTGCGTACATATCTCCAGCAGTCTCTTGCCGGCCAGTACATCATCCGCGGAGGTAAGGAAGGTGGCTTGCCAGCGGCTCACGCATACCAGCGCCAGTATTCATATGGTCCCGACCTCTATGCACAGTACTTTACTATACCTCACAAGGACTTCATGTATGGTACACACACATCAACATACGACTTGTCGGCCGAGTTCAACTGTACCCCATTGCGCGCATACGCAATGGCTAAGGAAGCTTTCATTCCATTGTTGCACCACCCGATGGTTGACTCAATACCCGAGATCAAGGCAATTAACCTGTTGTACTATTCCCTGATAGCACAGGAGAATGCCGACCTTTCAGGCCCATACACCTACCTCGAGGACAAGAGCAACCACTACAGCCCCAAGACATACAATGACCTCAGGACCATATACCATGACATTGTTGCAACACTTGATGACATTGTTGACTGCCTCAAATATTATGAGACACGCCCCTACTGGTACAAGGATAAGATCACAGACCTATTGTTGGAGTACCATCAGACATACCCTGGCGTATATATTAGTGGCGACACGAGCATGAATTCATATATCAAGCTTGCAAACTCACTCAAACTGCGTATGGCAATGCACATCGTGAAGGTTGAGCCTGAGACCGCACAGCGTTGGGCCGAGGAGGCAGTTGCAGGTGGTGTTGTAGAGAACGCTGACGAGCAGCAGGGTCTGTTCCCTATGATCAGCGGTTTCAACCACCCGCTCCCCGATATCGCCAACAGTTGGGGTGACCTCCGTATGAGCGCATCGTTCGAGAGCCTCCTGATGAGCCTTGACCACCCATACACAAAATACCTGTTTATGCCTAACAGCTACGACTTCATCAACGTAAAGACCGGTGAGGTCCTCATGGAGGCAGGTACACGTATCTGTGGTCTTCGTTCAGGAACTCTCGTAGGCAATGGCCAGACATACGCACAGAACCAGCGTCAGGGCTACTCTACATTCAGCACTGATGTAGTCATTCGTTCAATGTGCCCATTATATTTCATAAAGTGGGCCGAGGTTGACTTCCTGCGTGCCGAGGGCGCATTGCGCGGCTGGAACATGGGCGGTACAGCCCAGGAGTTCTACGAACGCGGTATCCGTAACGCATACCTCGAGGATCCATTGATCGGTACTACACAGTACACACAACTTGTTGATGCATACATGGCACAGGAGGTTCCTGTCGAGTACATCCAGGTTGACCCTATGGGCGACGGCCAAGACTGGCCAAGCACAACAACCATAGGCGTAAAG
>JAFYWE010000159.1 GCA_017558165.1 Bacteroidaceae bacterium | reverse complement strand
TTATGTTGTCAAGACCGAATGATTTCAGCATTGCATACGGAGAGAGCACCTCCTCCTCTGTGTCGCTGAAACTACAGGACACAAAAGTAAATGCCAACGAAAGGAACGCGAAATATATTGCCAGATTTTTCTTCATAGTTTTACTTATTACATTCAAACCGCAAAATTAGCAACATTTTTCGGTTTATAAGATATTTCGCGCGTTATTTATAATATTTTAAAATTTAATATGGCATTTTTAAACACATTTTGCACTAATGCCTGGTGTTTATATGCACAAACAGAAAAAGGCGCCCATCACGGACGCCCATTATAAACTTTTCAGCTTTCAGCTTTGAGATTTGACCTTTCAAACACCAGCACCCTGTTGCCGCCACACTGTTCCTCACATACAGGATGGGAAGCAGGAAATGCTGGAGCCTCTACACCCTCGCCCACTAATAGCGACGGGTTCACCTCAACGCGGACCACATCCCACAAGCCTGAATCAATAAAAGAGCGCAACAGCACTGCACCACCCTCGACAAGCAGGCTGTTCAGTTTTCGGGAATGAAGAAAATCAAGTATCTGCGGAATTATATCGCGGGAGAAATCAAGCACAACTTGTTCAATGTTTTTACCAACTACGCCATCATTGCGTCGTGCTGTAAAAATCACTGTAGGCAACGACCCATCAAACAGTCTCAGCGTTACAGGCAACACCCCTTCACGGTCTATGACAAGACGCAAAGGTGCACGCCCAGCCCAATGGCGGACATCAAGCGAAGGATTATCGAGCAACGCGGTACGCGTGCCTACCAGAATCGCATCATGCATGGAGCGAAGTTTATGTACCGACACACGCGACACACCATTGGAGATGTTCAGCGCCTGACCGCCATCACGTAGCCTGTCAATAAAACCGTCGGCTGTCTGGGCCCATTTCAGCGTCACGAACGGACGCCCTTGTTGGTGATAGGTAAAAAAAGCACCATTTAACCGGCGGCTTTCGCTCTCAAGGAGCCCCACAACCACCTCGACGCCCGCCTCACGCATGCGGGCAATCCCGCCGCCATTCACCTGGGCATTGAAGTCAGTAGTAGCAATGACCACCCTTGCAATGCGTCGCGCAATTATGAGATCACAACAGGGAGGTGTCTTTCCATAGTGCGAGCAAGGTTCAAGACTTACATATATCGTGGAGCGCTCCAACAGATGTCTGTCACGCTCCGCCACAGAGTTCACGGCATTCACCTCGGCGTGCGGTTCACCGGCTCTTATATGATAACCCTCGCCAATTATGCGGTCATCGCACACGATAACAGCACCCACCATAGGGTTGGGCGAAGTACTGCCCGCACCACACCGCGCGAGCTGCAGACATCGCTGCATATACAGCACATCACGAGCCGGGAACTTATTCATAATTGTAATCTTATTTTACCAACAACTCCTAAAGGAGACGCATTACAGGATGCTAATATACAAAAAAGAAAGGGAGTGGCAAAACGGAAGACTAACGGGCAGTCCTCTTCAGCGTAAGAAGCACCACCTCGCTGGGTACACAGAACCGCACCTTCTTGCGCGACGTACCCACGCCGTTGGTTGTAATCACCGTTGTACCCTTGGATGTAGCATTACGACCTTTAAGGAAACGAGCGCCATAGACACTGTTCCTTACGGGAGTATACAAGCCGAAAAGACTCACCTGACCTCCGTGGGTATGCCCCGAGAGAACAACATCCACCTCAACGGAGGAACGTTCGGCATAATCAGGGGTGTGTGCAAGCAGAATGACAAAAGCATCATCGGCAATGGCATCAATGCGTTGCAACATGACAGAATCACAAGAGAAGCTGTCACGCACACCCGCAATGAACAACTCACCGCCAGCCGCATCCACACACGCTATGCTGTCTGAAAGCAAGACAATACCATGCTCACGCATAGAAGAAACTACAAGCGTGCCGTTCCTGCGCTCATGATTACCGAGCACCGCATATGTACCATAGCGCGCATCCACATCCTCAAGCGCTGAGAAAAACGCCGTAATGGAATCATTGTCGGTAACATAGTCACCGCCCAAGAGCAACAGGTCGGGATGCATATCGGAAAGGGAAGCCACGAGTTTACCAAGCCTTCTGGCATTGAAGAGGCTTGGATAATGGATATCGGAGACAAATGCCACCCTACAACCGTCAAACCCGGCAGGTAGCCCGTTGCTCTCCACGGTATACCTTTTCACGCGCCCCACTCCACTCGGCGACAGGGAAGCACAAGAAACAAGCATGGACAGCAACAGCAAGGAAGCCGCCCTCCACCTTAAAAGACCTGCAAATGACCTCACGTGTCAGGCCTTTTCTATCAGCACAGTAGCATAGGCTGTTATGCCCTCCTTACGGCCCTCGAAGCCAAGTTTCTCGGTCGTCGTCGCCTTGATTGACAGACAATCAGGATCAATGCCAAGCACAGCGGCCATGGTCTCCTGCATGGCGGGGATATGCGAATTAAGCTTTGGAGCCTGGGCCGCAACCGTAGAATCTATATTACCTATGCGATATCCCTTTTCCTTCAATAGGTCACCAGTGCGGCGCAACAGGATCTTGCTGTCGATATTAAGGAACTCTGCCGAGGTGTCCGGAAACTGATAGCCGATATCACGCAGGTTGGCGGCACCCAACAAAGCGTCGCATATCGCATGTATGAGCACATCGGCATCGGAATGCCCTGCAAGACCGAACTCATACGGAATCTTCACACCGCCGATCCAAAGATCACGGTTCTCTACAAACTTATGTACATCAATACCGAATCCGACTCTTATCATAGTCATATTATTGTTTTTAGCGTCCGAAAAGTGCATTCAAGCCATCCATGTCAAACGAGAGCGAGAAGCGCAATGTCTGGTCAAGAGGATTGCTCTGGGCTGTGGAAATGAGGTATGCCGCATCGAGCGAGAAGACATTCATGCGGAAACCGGCACCCACGGTAAAGTACTTTCTGTTACCCTTATACTCGTTCTCATAGTGATAACCGCCACGCACCGAGAACTGCTGGTTGTAGCAATACTCCACACCGATACCACCATAGATCTCCTTCAACTCCTCGCTGAAACCGCCAGGAGCGTCGCTGAATGACTTGAACATACCCGAGATTGGGGATATATCATTGTATCCGGTACTCTCGAGCCATGTCTGGTACTCGGAATAATATGAGTTGTCACCCTGCTCATAGCCGTTCTCATCAAGGAACTGGCCATATGTAGGACGTGTGGGCACCATCAGTTTGTTGATATCGGCACTGAACGAGATTGTGTTGTACTCGTCGATAGGAACCAACAGAGAGGCACCCAGACGAAGATTTGTGGGAATGAACTCGTTTGTAGCGCCGTCATCGTATGAGATCTTGGTACCGATATTTGATGCGTTGAGACCGAAACCGAGCATACACTCACGGTTGCCCAACAGGATGTAATTGTTGTAATAGAGCGCGATGTCTGCAGCGAATGCACTACCCGGAGACATATCCTCGGCATAGTTATACTGCAGGTCGCTGTGGATGTAACGCAATGCGATGGCAGCAGAGAAGGTCTCGGAGAGCATACGTGAATATGCCACATCAAGCGCCATCTCGTAAGGTTTGATTACCATCTCGTTCTCCACAAAAACCTCACCGAGCGAGAAGTATGTAAGCGAACCGCTCACCGCCGAGTAGTCACCAATGCGGTAGAAACCTGCAAGGTTTATGAGGTCGATGTCGCTCACCAACTGGCGCAGCCATGGAGTATATGACATTGACATGCCTGCACGTGCAATGTTGAAGGGATACTTTGCAGGGTTCCAGTACTGTGAGTTCACGTCGGGATCTGTAGCCGCACCGATATCACCGAGTGCACCGGCACGCGCGTCGGGCGCGATTGACAAGGATGTCACACCGGTATATATCGGATTGAACTGCTCTTTCTGTGCAACTGCCACAAGCGTCATCATTGCCATCAGCAGCATTGTCAGGATTCTCTTATTCATCATTATTAATATTTTGCAGTTATTATTTATTACAAACTATAAAAAGCGTCATTTATTGTTTATTACAACTATTTTAATGGCCCTTGTTGCCGACTCCACGCCATCGACAGCAATGTATGCACGTGCAAGATACACACCAGTAGCCAAAGGCTGGCCGCCCAGCGCCGTACCGTCCCAATTGCAAGTGTATACAAGACCATCACACACAGCGGTCGTCGTATTGCTCCACAGCGTCTGTCCCTGGAAGTCAAAGATGTCGATAGTGACCTCCAACTCGCTCTGCGGACGGTTATGGGTCAGTTCGAACGTCGCGTTGCTGCCGTACACCACTGGCGCCGGGTTCAGCCTGAGCTGTACGAAATCGGGGGCAAGCGAAGGATTGACCACAAACGAGAGCCTTGCCACCGACGAGTTGTTGTAGAGGTCCCATGCACGCAACACAAGCGAGTGCCCACCCGGTTCAAGATACTCAAGCGGCAACATTATTGTACCGCGCTTGTAGTTACCGGCCTCTGAAACGAAAAGGCCGTTGAGGTCATAGGTGTGATGCGGACTGTTGTCCACCACTGCGGTTATGTTGTGACCCACTCCCGTACCCACGGTGTTGATACCGTTCTCGTCATAGAGCTCGGCCCACAGGCAAGGTGTAGGGTTAACCTCATCACCGTCAACGAATGACGGGGTATTCAGGTACAGTTTTATGTCAGGCCCCTGACCATCATTGACAACATCCTGGGCCGTTCCACCAACAATGAAGTTGTCGTAACGCCCCTGTGCCGAAGCCACATACGCAGTATCAACCGCAAAGAAACTGAGCAAGCCCTGCTCGTCGCGGTAGCTTATATCCATGGGGATAGGAACGGTGAACGAGAAACGGCCGGCTACAATGGAGTCGCTACCCGAAAAGAGTTTCTTGTTATATGCCGTATAACTGTAGCTTCCGAGCCCAGTATTGTCGCGCGTGTTCACCTGTTCCTTGCTGTCGTAGAGCGTTGAATAGAGCACACCCGTGAAGTCATCGGCCACAGAGCCATCGCGCCTTACGACATGTCCCTCGACCGTAAGCAGGCCACCGGCAGAAGCCTTGCCGGTAACGGACGCATCCTTGCCGTCAAAGCTGTCGACCACCACCTTGTATTGCGGAGTCTTCAGGCGGAGTGCGGGGTCACACATGAGCACATACTGCAACTTGTTCACGCTCACGTCGCTGCCGGCCGAAATGACCTTGCACTTTGCACGGCGCACGGCGTCGCCCACGGCATCCGTCTCGCCGGTCTCTACAGGCAGGAGCAGTTCACGCATGAAAGCCTTGTTTATGATTGAATTATAGCTCTGAAGCACGGTACGTGTCGTGGTAAGCAGACCTACAGCAGCACCGTCAGGGTTGAGCAATGCACTCTCGGCAAGGGAGTTGTCACCCAAGTCAAAGGGACCGATATCACAGGACGCCGTAACCCAGAATGGCAGACGGGGCGATTTAAGAGCAGCCATATCCGACGCCTTCCACACAAGCTCATGCGACAACAGGTTCGCACTGCCGTGACCTGAGTAGTTCACTACGAGAGCACCCTCGTTCAAGCGGTCATAGATAGCCTGTGTAACTGCCGGATAACGGAGTCCCGAAGCCGTAGGCTCGGGCGAGAAATCATCCCAGTATATCCTGTCGGCCACGTATGATGGGTAGTACCTGTCAAGCACGGCCGCGATGCTGTCGGCATCCTTCATATGCTGGTTAGGTATCACCACGTCGCCGTCATCGGCAAGCAGGGTGACCACGTTCTGCCATGCTCCGGCATTCCTGTTAAGCATATATGATATTGTCTTGTCGACAACCGCATTGGCCTCAACAACATTCTGCACGGGGAAACGACCGATACCGATGTCCACCTTGTCACGCTGATGGTTAGAGCCCTCACTGTCGTCAAGGAAACCCATATAATCCTCGAGCACATACGAATTTACAGCATCCACGGAGTTATTGGACTCGTAGCAGAGAAGATAGTCGCTCTGCTTGCGACCCGCGAATGTGATGAGACGGTTGTCGAACCACGCATCACCGAAGAGAAGCAGGTATTTGGGAGCATCGGCCGCCGTAGCCGCACGGTCATAGAGCATCTTCATAAGGCGACGGTAGGCTGTCACATCGGGAGTTCCTGACGAGAACTCATTGTATACCTGCTGCGCTGTCACCACCTTCACTACAAGCCCCTCCATCGAGCGGTGGGCATCGGCAAGGCGCTCGGCAGCAGCAATGAAACTACCGTTCGACGGCACGATAATCACCATATCGACCTGTTCCATAGCATGCAGGTCCTGATTGGGCACCTCACCCACCACCTTCACCGACGGGAAAGATCCTTTGGTATCAAAGACAACCATATTACTCCAAGCATCGGCCGGAGCTACCACGTTGTACACAGAGCCCTCGAGCTTGCCCACAAGTTCTGTCGCCGGAGCACTACCCGACACATTCCAGACCCTTGTATTTGCATTACAGTCCTCTATCCTGAAAAGCGCATTGCCCCCTACCGTAGCACCGCCACGGAACTGGGTCTGCGATCCATAGAGCGCCAGCTTGCGGGTAAGATTAAGGCTTATATAATCGAGGAATCCATTGACTCCGTTGTTCTGCACAGCATGCGAAAGCTTCACTACCGGGTTATCGGCAAAGCCGTTGCCGACAGTGAAATTGCGTGATGTTATCTTGCCCAGCTCGTACCCCGCACAACGGGAGATTGAAAGAGAGCCCACGGAAGCACTGCCAAGACCGACATCCACACGCGACGCCTCAAGACCGTTCGTGGCAAAGGAGACATAGACGGAACCCTTGCCATCCACGACACCCTCGACAGGGAACCTGTAGCTGACTGTACGTCCCTGGGAGTAGTCATAACTGTCGACAAGCACACGGCCATAGGAGCACAGACTCTTCAACTCCTTCTCATAAAGGGCATAATCGGTAAACGTGCTGTATTCGGTTGTGCCAGAAGCCTGCAATGTCTCGGACGGGAATTCCATAGGTTGCTCATCGCCCTCGGTAAGGAAATAGCATCCGTACTCGGAGTAGACATTACGGGTATGCACATAAACAGGATTCGAGTAGTTCCAGTCTACCACACCATTGGCATAGAAGAGCACCTGGTTGCCCTCGCGCCATAGCGGTACCTCGCAGAGGTCGTCGGGGAGGTCGGCAAGTCCCTTTTCGGGGAGCATATGACCGCCGTAACCGTAAAGACGTACCTTTGCGGGATCCTTGAAGCCCATTTTCCTGAGCTCGGCATGCGTAATCTTGTGTATACCGTTCTCGGTGACAGAGACCATCACCCACTTGCCGGTAGCAAGCACGGAGCTCGCCGCATAACGCTCGGCCACACTACGTGTAGCCGCGCTCCTTTGGGACACCGGCACCCTGTCGACCACAAGTTTATATGAGTTCACACGATAATACCCGCCGTCGCGCACCACAACCGGCACAAAGGCGATGTCGAGCTGGGCCTGTTTGGCCTGCACACCCACATAGCACTCGACCACAGGCTCGGCAGACAAGGCGGGATATTTGTCGGCAAGCGAGTAGCGTGCCACCTCCTCGGCGGTCATGCGCTGGAACTCGGGATACTCGATGTGCGCGGAATAGCTGTACGACGCGTAGTCGGCAGGCAGGTCAATCACCTGCGTGCAGACAGGGAGCAGAGAGTCGCAACGCAGCGACGACCACTCCACATCCACGAACTGTGCACGCGCCGTGAAGGCACACAGCAGCAGGAGTACAGACAACATCCACCTTAGTCTCATAGCAATCATCTTACCTGGAAATCAAGAACCTTATCCTCGCCTATGTATCCCCTCAAATGGGTACCGATGGACACCGGCCCGCTGCCGGCAGGAGTACCCGTGAATATGAGGTCACCCGTCTTAAGGGTACAGAAACGGCTTATGTATGCGATTATCTCATCCACCTTGAACAGCATCTGTGCGGTGCTTGCGCTCTGCACAACCTTATCGTCAATGGTGAGCGAGAAAGGAACGTCGTTTATATCGTATTGCTCAACGGGACGGAACTCACCGAGCACAGCCGAGCCGTCGAAGCCCTTGCTGAGCTCCCATGGGGCACCCGCCTCAATAAAAGCGCGCTGCATGTCACGTGCCGTAAAGTCAATACCCACGGTAATTGCATCGTAGTAACGATGGGCAAAGCGCGCCGGGATGCTCTTTCCCAGCTTGTTTATGCGCACTACAATCTCGGCCTCGTAGTCGACACGACCGAGGAAGTCGGGCACATAGAAGTGTTTTCCGTTCTTTATTATCGCCGAATCGGGCTTCATGAAAATCATAGGCACCGATGGTTTCTCCACCGTACCGTCAAACTCAAGAGCGTGCTCTGCATAGTTCTTTCCTACCGCAATAATCTTCATCTTCTATCATTTTTCGCTTGAGAGACCCTCAAGACGGTTAAACATAAGTGAGAGGTGCGCATACAGCGACGTGTTCTGTACCACGATATCATCGGGGACGCGTATACGCAGAGGGGTGAAGTTCCAGATTGCCTTTATACCCCACACCACCATCTTGTCGGCAACCTCCTGGGCACGGTCAATGGGCACAGTGAGGATACCTATCCTGACGTCGTAGCGTTTCATCTTGGCCTCGAGCTCATTGATGTGGAACACCGGAATGCCGGCCACATTGCTGCCCACCACACGCGGGTTGGTATCGAACGCAGCCACCACCTCAAGACCGAACTGCCTCAATCCCTTGTCGTTGAGCAATGCGCTGCCCAGACGGCCGGCACCGAATATAAAGGCCTTGTGCACACGGGTAAAGCCGAGGAAATCCTCGAGCACCGAGAGCAGGTTGTCAATCTCATAGCCCACACGCGTACGACCCACGATATTCACGCAGGAGAGGTCCTTCGCTATCTGCGAAGCCACGATGTTGGTCTCCTTGGAGAGACGTGTAGATGAGACATACTGCTCACCCTGCTGCTTGAGCAGGCGGCACACCGACAGGTACCACGGCAGACGTCGCAGCGTGGGCTCGGGAACCTTCTCTATTCTTGTAACTGTTGTCATCGGGATAATCAGGATTTTACGCGCACATTACCGCGCGTGCTATTATATAACGCAACAAAATTAAGCTTATTTTGCGAAGAGATGAAATTTGTCATAAAAATATTGTACCTTAGTACCCGTATTAATTACAGCAAACAGAGATGGCTACAAAAAAGAACGACTGGAAGGACAGACTGAACATAGTGTACTCAACCAATCCTAATTTCGAACATTCTACCGATGAAATGGAGGAAATCGAGACCCTTCCCAAGCAACAGCAGAAGCTGAGGGTGAGCATCGAGAAGAACCACCGCGGCGGCAAGACCGTGACACTGGTAAGGAACTTCACCGGCACCGAGGACGACATGAAGGAGCTGGGCAAGCTGCTGAAGACGAAATGCGGTGTAGGCGGCAGCGTGAAGGACGGGGAGATACTCATACAGGGCGAGTTCAAGGAGAAAATCATCGAGCTGCTGAAGAAGGAGGGCTACACCCAGACCAAGTAAAGAGGCTCGGAACGGGGAAAATGGAATATTTTCGGCTGGAAAGCGGAGATATTCTGACACAAATTCGTATATTCGCATTCAGAAACCATTAAAACAAAAACAAAGATATTATGGCAAACAAATCAGAATTGCTGCTTGCAGCAGAATTACTCAAGATCAAGGCTGTGAAGTTGCAGCCCGAGCAGCCTTTTACATGGGCATCAGGTTGGAAGTCACCAATCTACTGTGACAACCGCAAGACATTGTCATTCCCAGGCTTGCGCACACGCGTGAAGTTGGGTCTTGCAAACCTCATCCTTGAGGAGTTCCCCGAGGCAGACATCGTTGCAGGTGTTGCTACAGGTGCCATTGCACAGGGCGCTCTCGTTGCCGAGGAGCTTGGCAAGCCATTCGTATATGTTCGTCCAAAGGCAAAGGACCACGGTATGGGCAACCAGATTGAGGGTGACGTTTACCCTGGTGCAAAGGTTGTTGTGGTTGAGGACCTTGTATCGACAGGCTTGAGCAGTTTGCGCGCAGTTGACGCATTGCGTGCCGCTGGCGTGGAGGTTGTAGGTATGGTAGCATCATTCACATACGGTTTCGGCGTAGCCGCAGAGGCCTTCGAGAATGCCGGCGTGAAGCTCATCACCCTCACAAATTACGAGGCTGTAGTAGAGGCTGCCAAGGAGACAAACTACATCACCGAGGATGTCATGCCTACACTCCAGGAGTGGAGAGCAAACCCATCGGAGTGGAGAAACGACCTCAAGTAATACAAATTGAAGATAAGCTGTATGAGCCTCTCCCCAAAAGGGACTGGCTCATACAGCCATTATTATAAACATAACAGAGAAAAGACGTATGAGTCAGTACGAAAGCAGTGTAAAGAACATACCGTTCCCACAGGAGAGAGTGTATGCCAAGCTCGAGGATCTCAACAACATCGAGAGCATCAAGGGCCGACTCCCCGAGGACAAGGTAAAGGACCTCACATTCAGCCGCGATGAGGCATCGGTAAACGTGCCACCCCTTGGCAACGTGACAATCAGGGTGGTAGAGCGCGAGGCACCCAAGTGCATCAAGTTCGAGGCCGTAGGCTCACCCCTGCCCGTGAACATGTGGATACAGATTATCCCCGACGGCGAGGAGGCATCGAAGATGCGCGTTGTGGCAAAGGCCGAGATCAACTTCATGTTGAAGGCAATGATTGAGAAACCATTGAAGGATGCCCTGGAGAAGATTGCCGAGGTGCTTTCAATGATACAATACTAAAGGAGAATGGCAAAGAAACTTTGGGAGAAGAATATTGACGTGAACCCCGAGATAGAGCGTTTCACCGTGGGACGCGACAGGGAGCTTGACCTGTTGCTCGCGCGTTACGATATCTTGGGCTCAATTGCCCACAGCACAATGCTGGAAAGCATAGGCATGCTCACCCGTGACGAGATGACAGCCCTACATGAGGAGCTGCGCAACATCTACGGCATCATCGAGGAGGGCAAATTCATCATTGAGGAGGGCGTTGAGGACGTACACTCACAGGTAGAGCTCATGCTCACCCGCAAGCTGGGCGACACAGGCAAGAAGATACACAGCGGACGTTCACGCAACGATCAGGTGCTCGTAGACCTCAAGCTCTTCACACGCCACGAGCTGAAAGGCGTGTGCGAGAACGTGAAGGAGCTCTTCGACGCACTCATTGAGCAGAGCGACAGGCACAAGGACGTGCTCATGCCCGGCTACACACACCTTCAGGTGGCCATGCCGTCATCGTTCGGACTATGGTTCGGCGCATATGCCGAGAGCCTTGCCGACGACATGCTCTTCCTGCAGGCCGCATACCGCATGTGCAACCGCAACCCGTTGGGCTCGGCAGCAGGCTATGGCTCATCGTTCCCGCTCAACCGCACAATGACCACAGAGCTCCTGGGCTTCGAGAGCATGAACTATAACGTGGTATATGCACAGATGGGACGCGGAAAGTGCGAGAGAAACGTGGCATACGCACTTGCAAGCGTTGCCGGCACACTCGCGAAGCTCGCATTCGACGCCTGCATGTTCAACTCACAGAACTTCGGTTTCGTGAAGCTCCCCGCCGAGTGCACAACCGGCAGCAGCATCATGCCGCACAAGAAGAACCCCGACGTGTTTGAGCTCCTGCGCGCCAAGTGCAACCGCCTGCAGGCACTCCCTACAGACATAATGCTCATCATGAACAACCTGCCGGTAGGCTATTTCCGCGACCTGCAGATAATCAAGGAGCTGTTCCTGCCCGCCTTTGAGGCACTCAACGACTGCCTGCAGATGGCAACATACATCATAAAGCGCATTGAGGCCAACCGCGACATACTCAGCGACAGCCGCTACGATGCAATGTTCAGCGTCGAGGAGGTCAACCGCCTGGCAGCCGAGGGAATGCCGTTCCGCGATGCATACAAGAAGGTTGGTCTTGACATCGAGGCCGGCACATTCACCCCCAACAAGGACGTGCACCACACCCACGAGGGCAGCATCGGCAACCTTTGCAACAAGGAGATCACCGCGCTCATGGAGGGCATCTACAGCAATATGGAGTTCGAGAAGGCCACTGAGGCCGAGCGCGCGTTGCTCAACAGATAACAGGCACGCAAACGCTAAATAACACTAAACGCAGCGGGCGCAGGCAATAAAGCCACAGCCGCTGCGTTTTCTCAAAAAAACAGCGATGAAAAGAGCGATATTCACACTCACGGCACTGTTGCTGACCCTGTGCGGATGCGAGGTAGAGAGTCCATACTCGGGCTACAAGGCACACTTTGTCTTCGATGCCACCATCCACCCCTACAACCAGGCAAAGAGCCCCGGACAATACATATGCGTGCGTAAAGGCGCGAACGCCGGACAATACAGGCTCATTGACGCACTGGGCAAGGAGACGACCGTGAGCATACCGCAGATACAGCTACAGCAGAGCCAGTTCTACTACGGACTTGGCGGACTCATCATAGGCACCCCCATGACCATGGACGGCAACATATGGGCATTCGACTGGGCCTGCCCAAGTTGCGACAAGGCAAGCAGCAGGCTGAAGATAGACCGCACCATGGGACACGCCACCTGCCCCGACTGCGGTACCAAGTTCGACCTCAACATTGGCGGCATCGCCATCGAGGGCAAGTCACGCCCCATGTGGCAATACCGTATTTTCGGCCCCGACAACAGCCTCGTCATCCAGAATTGACCGGGAAGGC
>JAFYWE010000158.1 GCA_017558165.1 Bacteroidaceae bacterium | reverse complement strand
TTTCATAATATATTGTTTTTTATTTATATCTGAATACGATTCTACCTTTAGTCAAATCATATGGTGACATCTCTATTCTAACCTTGTCACCCGGCAGTATCTTAATGTAGTGCATTCTCATCTTACCCGAGATGTGGGCAATGACTTCATGACCGTTCTGGAGTTCAACCCTGAACATCGCATTTGACAATGCCTCTACAATAGTACCGTCTTGCTCAATAGCATTCTGTTTAGCCATATCAATAACCTTTACTTCTTAAAACCTCTTCAATAAACTGGAACGATGATAATATATCGGCACCGTTTTTGCCTACAGCTACGGTGTGCTCGAAATGTGCTGCATTCTTTCTGTCACGCGTCCTTACCGTCCAACCGTCACGCTCCATAAAGATCTGACGTTTACCGAGCGTAATCATCGGCTCAATGGCAATGCACATTCCCTGTCGCAACTGGAGACCGTTCCCGCGGCGACCATAGTTGGGAACCTCAGGAGCCTCATGCATATTGCGACCGATACCGTGGCCAACGAATTCACGTACGACACCGAAACCGTTCTGCTCGCAGTGCGTCTGCACTGCATTGCCCAGGTCTCCCAAGCGACGGCCGTGAACCGCATTCTCAATACCTTTATAAAGAGACTCCTCGGTAACACGGAGTAACCTTCTTGTCTCCTCATCAACCTCGCCCACACAGAATGTATAGCAAGAGTCACCACAGAACCCGTTGAGCAATGTTCCACAGTCTACCGATACAATATCGCCATCCCTGAGAGGAACATCGTTCGGGATTCCATGCACAACTACATCGTTCACAGATGCACATATAGAACCCGGAAACGGAACTCCCTCATGATTGGGATAACCCTTGAAGGTCGGAATTGCTCCATTGTCGCGGATAAACTCCTCGGCAACCTTATCGAGTTGTCTTGTCGTTACTCCCGGTTCTATTATCTTAGCTACTTCGGCAAGCGCCTTGCCTACAAGCAGATTCGCCTGCCGAAGTAGTTCAATTTCTTCTGATGTCTTAAGAAAAATCATTTCTAAGCTCAAACAATTTATTCAACACGACCTTTGATTCGTCCTGAGCTCAACAAGCCGTCGTAGTGTCTCATCAAGAGGTGGCTCTCAATCTGTTGCAGAGTGTCGAGAACAACACCCGCGAGGATAAGGAGAGATGTACCTCCGAAGAAGCTTGCGAAGCCCTGCTGAACGCCGAACATTCCGGCAAATGCGGGAAGTGCCGCAATGAGCGCAAGGAAAAGCGCACCCGGAAGAGTCAAACGTGTCATAATCGTATCAATATATTCTGCTGTGGGTTTGCCCGGCTTGATACCTGGGATGAAACCATTGTTACGCTTCATATCCTCAGCCATCTGTACAGGATTGATTGTAATCGCTGTATAGAAGTATGTGAAGATGATAATCAGAATCGCAAACACAAGGTTATACAACCAGCTTGTGTTGTCAGACATGAGCATCATGAACTTTGATGGATCCTCTGAACCGTAACCGAA
Organism: Bacteroidaceae bacterium; assembly: GCA_017558165.1. Lineage (GTDB taxonomy): Bacteria > Bacteroidota > Bacteroidia > Bacteroidales > Bacteroidaceae > HGM04593. The sequence goes on along the minus strand of JAFYWE010000158.1, from coordinate 1,337 downwards.
GATTGCGATAGGGATGAACATGATCGCCTGCGCAAAGATGATCGGCATCACATTGGCAGCATTTACCTTGAGTGGCAGATACTGACGTGCACCTGAAACAGTTGCACCACCTGCTGACTGCTTAGCGTACTGCACGGGCACCTTGCGGGTACCGCGCAACAGCGCAACAGCTGCACAGATTACCAAAATCAGGAATACAACCTCAACAAGGAGAGCCACGACACCACCACCGACTGCACCCTCGGTTCTAGAGAAGAACTCCTGCAGGAAAGCCTCAGGAAGACGGGCGATGATACCGATCATAATAATCAATGATACACCGTTACCGAGTCCCTTGTCTGTGATACGCTCACCCAACCAGAGGATGAACATACTGCCCGCAGCAAGGATGATTGTTGATGTCACCATGAAAACTCCCATATCAACAGCTGGAGAGATTGCACCGCCAGCTGTATATCTCAAGTTAGCCAGGTAAGAGGGTGCCTGCAAAAGAAGGATCAGTATAGTCAAATAACGAGTATACTGGTTCATCTTGCGGCGACCGCTCTCGCCCTCACGCTGCATCTTCTGGAAATAAGGTACAGCGATAGAGAGCAACTGGATAACGATAGATGCCGAGATGTAGGGCATAATACCCAGGGCAAAGATTGATGCGTTAGAGAACGCACCACCCGAGAACATATCAAGCAGAGACATCAAACCTTCACTCGTTTGATTTTTAAGATTTGCAAGTGCCGATGTGTCGATACCTGGAAGAACCACGTAAGAACCGAATCGGTATATTGCCACAAAGAGCAATGTGATACCGATACGGACTCTGAGGTCTTCAACTTTCCAGATGTTCTTTATCGTCTGGACGAATTTATGGTTTGATTGTTTATTTGCCATTTTTTAAAGCTTTACTACTGTTCCACCTGCAGCCTCAATAGCCTCTACAGCCTTCTGAGAGAAAGCGTGAGCCTCTACTGTCAACTTAGCAGTCAAAGTGCCGTTTGCAAGTACCTTAACCAACTGGTTTGAAGATACAAAACCTGCAGCAACAAGAGCCTGGATGTTGATTGTCTCCAAAGACTTGCTCTCGGCAAGAGCCTGGAGAGTAGAGAGGTTGATAGCCTTGTACTCTACACGATTGATGTTTTTGAAGCCGTACTTAGGTACACGACGTTGCAAAGGCATCTGACCACCCTCGAAACCGATCTTCTTGCTGTAGCCGGAACGAGACTTAGCACCCTTGTGACCACGTGTAGAAGTACCACCTCTACCTGATCCGGTACCACGACCAATTCTTTTGCGTGCCTTGACAGCGCCCTCGGCAGGCTTAAGATTATTTAATTTCA
>JAFYWE010000157.1 GCA_017558165.1 Bacteroidaceae bacterium | reverse complement strand
TTGTTTTTTATATTCAAAAATGTCTGTTTTCTTCTTTTTCTCGGTTACGTAGCCCGCTACGCGCCCTACAAAAAATAATAAAACACCCTATTTTTGCTCTATAAAAAACTTAACGATATAAATTTAAACAGCTTCTAAGACTGGTTTATTCTGATATATACAGTGGCTGCATCCGGTGGATGCGGCCACTGCTTTTTTAAAAAAGTTTAATTTATGAATAAATTGGATAATTTATTATATCTTCGCACTATTCACCCAAGGTGGTTGACAAAATGCGCCTGGGTGGTAAATGGAAATCAAAAAACAGACAGATATGAATAACTTCTACGACAAGACAAAAAAGGTGATAGGTCTCTCCCTTACAGGTGCGGCGGTGTTGCCTATGCTTACCTCTTGTGCCGATGAGGCCAAGAAAGAGCTTCCTATGAACATTCTCTACATCATGTGCGACGACCACTCTTATCAGACAATAAGCGCATATGACACCACATTCATCCGCACCCCGAACATTGACCGCATTGCGGCCGACGGCGTGCGCTTCACCAACAGCTTTGTCGCAAACTCAATCAGCGGCCCTTCACGTGCCTGTATGCTTACAGGAAAGCACAGCCATGCAAACGGCTTCACAGACAACAGCTCATCTTTTGACGGCGGTCAGCAGACATTCCCCAAGCTGTTGCAGCAGCAGGGCTATGAGACTGCTGTCATCGGTAAATGGCATCTTACTTCGGAGCCTACTGGCTTTGACCATTGGGATATCCTCATAGGCCAGGGCGATTACTATAACCCTACATTCATACGCAACGGCGAGAAGGTACAGCGTGACGGTTATGCAACCAATGTCACGACAGACCTTGCCCTTGAGTGGTTGTCGGCCGAGCGCAACAAGGAGAAGCCATTCTGTCTGTTGCTGCACCACAAGGCTCCGCACCGTACCTGGATGCCCGATACCTGTGACCTCGAGCTCTTTGCTGACAGCAACTTCCCGTTGCCCGAGACCTTCTACGACAACTATGAGGGTCGTGAGGCGGCAAAGGGCCAGCGCATGTCAATCAGCAATGATATGGACCTCGTATACGACCTCAAGCTTGCCGACAAGGACAGCACAATCCACAGCCGTCCCGACCTCGAGGAGTGGGGCAGACGCATATATAACAATATGAACACCGAGCAGAAGGCAGCCTGGGATGCGCACTACGATATCGTTATCGAGAAATTCAAGCAGGCCGGCCTCAGCGGCAAGGAGCTCGATGCTTGGAAGTATCAGCAGTATATGCGTGACTATCTGCGCGTGATCACATCAGTAGACCGCAACGTAGGCCGTGTACTCGATTACCTCGAGGAGAACGGTCTCATGGACAATACCCTCATTGTCTACACATCTGATCAGGGCTTCTACATGGGTGAGCACGGCTGGTTCGACAAGCGCTGGATGTACGAGGAGTCATTCCGCACTCCGTTGCTTGCACGCCTGCCTGGCGGTAAGGCAAAGGGTGACGTGGTTGAGATGGTGCAGAACATCGACTATGCTCCTACATTCCTTGAGCTTGCAGGCGTTGAGGTGCCCGAGGATATCCACGGTTGTTCATTCCTTCCTTTGCTCAAGGGCGAGGAGTGGGAGCCTAACCGCGACGGTCTCTACTACCACTATTACGAGTATCCCGATGAGCACGCCGTAAAGCGTCATCTTGGTGTGCGCACAGCCACACACAAACTCATACATTACTATGAGGACGGTGTTTGGGAGCTCTTTGACCTTGAGAATGACAAGCACGAGCTCAACAACATCTACGGCCATCCCGGAACCGAGGAAATTACAGCACTGCTGAAAGAGAAGCTTGTTGTGCTGCAGAAACAGTATGGCGAGGAGGAATTCATTGCCCAGTAATGATGATATATAAGTACAATGAAAAGTAACAAAAGGAACAATCTGCATCTTGGTGATGTTGCGAAGATGGGGCGTGCCCCTGCCTTTGGAACAATGGTCAAGCCCATAGGCTCGGCCTGTAACCTCGATTGTCACTATTGTTACTACCGTGACAAGAGCGAGATCTACGGCAACGCAATGCCAAGGATGAGCGAGGAACTGCTTGAGACATACATCAGACAGTACATCCAGGGTGCGTCACAGCAGACAATAACTTTCTGCTGGCATGGCGGTGAGCCTTTGATGGCCGGTCTGCCGTTCTTCCGCAAGGCGATGGAGCTGCAACGCAAGTATGCAGGTGACAAGGTCATTGAGAATACCCTGCAGACAAACGGTATCCTTGTCAATGACGATTGGTGTGCCTTCTTCAAGGATAATGACTTCCTGGTAGGCCTCTCGCTCGATGGCCCTGAGGATATACACGATGCCTTCCGTCACGACTGTGGCGGAGCACCCACATTCGCAAGGGTTATGAAGGCTCTTGAGCTCATGAACCGTACGGGTGTCGATTTCAATATCCTCTCTACGGTGAATGCCCGCAGTGAGGGGCGTGGTGCCGAGGTTTACAAGTTCCTGCGCTCGCTCAACCGCTATATGCAGTTCCTGCCGGTAGTGGAGTATGTGCGCCAGCGTCCTGGAAAGCGCCCGTTGATTGTGTCGCCCGATGAGGAGGATGCCGTTGAGGCTCCATGGTCAGTATCGGCAAAGGGATACGGACAGTTCATGTGCGATGTCTTCGACGAGTGGGTGAAGTGCGATGTGGGCAACTGGTTCGTGCAGCTCTTTGACGTTACCCTTGCCAACTGGTGTGGCGTACAGCCACCGTTGTGTGCCTTCGGCGAGGTCTGCGGCGATGGCATGGTCGTCGAACACAATGGCGATGTCTACTCTTGTGACCATTTCGTCTATCCCGAGTACCGCCTCGGCAATATCATGACCGGTGAGCTTGCCGACATGTACCGCAGTGAAGACCAGCAGAGCTTCGGACGCGACAAGCGTGATGCCCTGCCGTTGGAGTGCAAGCGATGCAACTACTATTTCCTGTGCCACGGCGAGTGCCCCAAGCATCGTTTCGGCTACGCTAAGAACGGTGAGCCATATATGAACGTGTTGTGCGAGGGATACAAGATGTTCTTCCGCCACACCGACCCTTATATGCGCTACATGAAGATGCTCATCGAGAAGGGCCAACCTGCATCGGGCGTCATGGATATGAAGAGATGATATTTACTCCTTAATCACCAATAAGGATTCTCTATTTGTGAGGAGGGATGCCGCAGGCGGAGGGGAGAGTTTGAAGAAAGGGCTTGATATAAAGAAAATAATTTAAGCTAAAGAATAAACTTAACATATACTAGACAACAACTAACTAAACCGTAAGATTATGAATCCAAATTTTGTTCTTCCAAAAATCGGTGAGATGCCGATATTGGCTTCAATAGAGAGCATCTGCAAGTTCGAGAAAGTACCTACAAGAATATGTCCTCAGGAGAAGGAGGGTGTGCTCCGTGCTGCAGATATTGTGGTGAATGCCATCAAGGCTCACAAGGGTGACAAGCCCTTTGTGCTCGGCCTTTCTACAGGCCGCACTCCGCTCGGTCTTTACAACGAGCTGGTGAAACGCTATAACGCAGGCGAGGTAAGCTTTGCCAATGTTGAGGTGTACAGCCTCGATGAGTTCTACCCAATGGCGCCCGAGTCTCCACAGAGCCGTAACCACAGAGTGAACGAGGATTTCCTCAAGTACATCGATATAAACCCAGCCAACGTCCACTTCCCTGATGGCACTGTATCTAAGGAGAATGTGAACGACTACTGCAAGCAGTACGAGCAGAGAGTGAATGGCAATGTAGATCTCATGATTATGGGCGTGGGCGAGCTCGGTCAGATAGGCTTCAACGAGCCGGGTAGCTACGAGCACTCAACAACACGCGTGGTACAGTTGAGCTACAGCAGCCGCAAGACTCAGGACAAGTTCTTCTCGAATCCTAACGAGGTGCCCAAGAT
>JAFYWE010000017.1 GCA_017558165.1 Bacteroidaceae bacterium | reverse complement strand
CGTAAGGAACATATGCGAGAACCTCAAGAAAATAAACAACATCAAGACCATTGCAAGAATAGGGTAAGAGCGAATTATGCAGGATTTTATCGGATTCGCTAAAAGGACAAACCTTGTATATTAAATATAGGAATATAAAAAATTGTTTGTTTGGTCCAATTGATAATGCAGCATATGATGAACACGAAATTAAATTCTCAACAGGCAAAGTTCTCGGAATTACTTTGGGGGAAAATTATGAAAGCAATAATCTACTACATGAATTAATGCATGCATACCGTTTTTATACGGAAGAGAATAGCAATGCATATAACTCTTCAAACCTAAATGGAGAAATTGAAGCACAATATACACAACTTGTATATAAAAATGCCATAAAAGCTAATATTACATTTCCTGTAGATCCCCAATATGCATACAGAATCGAAATCGCGTATCTTTATATGTTCATTGATGAATATGGCAAACTTAATAATGATGTCTCAGAAATTGAACTTGAAAATCATGTTACAAATATTATAAAAGAATACAAATCAAGTCCAACATACTCTAAAGAAAAATATAAGTACGATTCAAATCGTACAGCCTTATCTAATTTTAAAAATTTACGAACTATAACTAAGAATTGCCAATGAAAAATATTTTATTAATTACCCTATTCTTGTTTATTACAAACTGTATTTTTTCACAGACAAGCATTTATCCTGATAGTGTTGGTACCAAAGTTTTTTATGAGAACGGATACACATACCAAGCAGAGAGATTAGGAAGTGGAATCATCAAAGTGTATAACAGCGATAATAAATGGATTAACATAGCAAAAATCCATAAGCTCACAGGGGATTTTCCAGACGAAAACACCCCGGATCTTGAATCAAATGAATGGTATAAACAAACGGAGAATTTGTATTCAATTTTAGAAGAATCTTATTCTAACGAAGAAAAAGAAAAAATAAAAAGAGTTGGAAGAAAAGGAATTGGTTTTGTAGAACTATTTATAAATCCGGAGACAGGGAAAGTCGATGATGTACGTTTCTCTTTTTTCAGGTTATCTTATTACATGTACATTCCAGTATCAAAATTCAGAGAAATTGAACTAAAAATAAAAGAAAGATTACAATTCGAAGTTACAGATTACGGAAAACAGTTCAATTACATATACTATTGGAATGACTACAAATTTAAGTAACTGCACATGAAAAAGATTTTATTAACAACACTATTCGTGTTTTTACAAACTGTATTTTTTCACAGACGAACCATTATCCAGACAGTATTGGTTCTCATGTGTATTATGAAAATGGATATACTTACCAAGTAGATAGAAATGAACCTTTATTGATTGGAATTTACAATAAAGATAAAAATGGATTGGTACTAACCAAATTGACAGCTCCACAGGTGAATACCCGACAGAAGACAGCCCTCTTCCACTTGATGCCAATAATTATAAGATACAATTAGAATTACTTGAATCTATTTTAGAAAATGCTTGAAGGAAAATGACCGGCGTCGTAACAACGGCATTTTCGAGGGTACATTCTGGACCAACGTACACGATGTGGATGATGTAAAGAACATCTGCGAAAACCTTAAGAAGATACAGAATATCAAGACTATAGCAAGAATAGGGTAATCTATGATTAGAGGCGACCGTTGGTCGCCTCTAATCATAGATTGTCAAGTTGTTCTTTCAATGCCAGCAGTTCCTCACGGATTGACTTGAGCCTGTCGATGACCTCGCTCACATTCTCGGCGCTCTCCTTGGGACCACCCGACTTGAACTGTTGCTTTGCACCCGCCAAGGTGAGTCCGCGCTCCTTTACAAGATGATAGATTGTGCGCAGTGTCTTGATGTCGTCCTTCGTATAACGGCGCACGCCGTTGGCTCCCTTGTAAGGAGATACTTGCGGAAACACAGTCTCCCAATATCGTAAGGTTGTCTCGGTTACGGAAAGTTCCTCGGCCACCTCCTTTATGGAGTAGTACATCTTCAAATCCTTATTCTTGTTCAGTGCCATATCAATCGTATATTTTACCGTGGTTCTCGGCCATCTGTAACATCTGGTCATATCCCTCGGCATCGAGATCCATAAAATAGTAGTTAACCGGGTTCACATTCTGTCCCTTAACGATGACCTCATAGTGCAGGTGAGGACCTGAACTCTTTCCCGAGTTACCGCTGAGGGCAATCTGTTCACCACGCACCACCTTCTGCCCCTTCTTCACAAGGAACTTCTTATCGAGCAGGTGGGCATAGAGTGTCTTATAACCGAAGCCATGGTCAATGACTACGGTATAGCCATAGCCACGTTGCCAGCTTGCACTCTCAACCACACCATCAGCCGTAGCATAGATTGGGGTCTTCTTGTCACAGGAGAAGTCCATGCCCTTGTGGAACTTGCGCACGTTGTATATGGGATCAATGCGGTATCCATAGCCCGACGCGGTACGCTTTAGGTCACGGTTCGCGATTGGCTGGATTGACGGGATATGATTAATACGTTGCTGCGCTTCGTTGTTGAGCGCGACAATCTCATCGAATGACTTTATCTGCAGATAGAGTTGCTTCTCCAGCAGGTCGAGTTTGTGGGTCGTCTCCACGATAAGTTCCGAGTTATCCATCTTGAGCAACTCGTCGTAGCGGTTGGTACCGGCATAACCGGCATTGCGCGACGCGGCAAAAGCCGGCTCGGCATCAAGCATCACACGGTAGAGGTTATCGTCACGTTGCTGGATATCGCGCTGCACGAGCAACGCCTTATCAAGACGTTCCGAAAGGATGCGGTACTGCGCCAGCAACTGCGAGTTCTCGTTCTCGAACTCACGCACTACAGGTTTCTCGAAAACCAGCGAGAAGAGCAGGAACGACAAGCCACCGAAAACGATGTAATAGGCACAACGACGCACAAGTGTCAGGAACCTCTGTGCAAGGTTCGGATAGACACGGTCATACGTCCTGGTTTCGGGGTTGAATATGTAATAGACTCTTTTCTTTCCCATTCTTCGCGAAGATAAAGACTGACGGGCATACGTTTTATGCAGAATACGGCATATCCCATAGTTACTGCGAAGATAGTAAAATACATAATAAAAACAAAAAGATGAGTACAGTTTTAACTTGTAGTAACATTAAGGTTTGTTTTTCACAGCTGTTACCGAATTATATTCCGCTTGCGCTTATATTATTTCATTTAAATATTGTAACTTTGCGCGACGCGCAAGAAAGGGGGCTATAAAAACGGTCTCACCGATTGCAAGTCAAAGAATAAAACAACGGGAATAACAAAAAAAACAATACAGATATGCTCACATCAAAAGAAATCAGAGATTCTTTCAAGAAATTCTTTGAGCAGAAGGAGCACCTCATCGTGCCATCTGCACCAATGGTTGTCAAGGACGACCCTACACTCATGTTCACCAACGCAGGTATGAACCAGTTCAAGGATATCATTCTGGGTAACGCTCCTGCCAAGAGCAAGCGTGTTGCCGACTCACAGAAGTGTCTGCGCGTAAGCGGTAAGCACAACGACCTTGAGGAGGTAGGACACGACACCTACCACCACACAATGTTCGAGATGCTCGGAAACTGGTCTTTCGGCGACTACTTCAAGCAGGAGGCCATCGACTGGGCGTGGGAGTACCTTACCGAGGTTGTGAAACTTGACCCGAACCGCCTTTATGCGACAGTATTCGAGGGCGCTGCAAGCGAGGGTCTTGAGCGCGACAACGAGGCTGCAACCATTTGGGAGAAGCACCTCCCTGCCGAGAGAATCCTCAACGGAAATCTCAAGGACAACTTCTGGGAGATGGGTGACACAGGTCCTTGCGGCCCATGTAGCGAGATCCACATCGACCTCCGTAGCGAGGAGGAGCGCGCAGCCATCCCTGGCCGTGACCTCGTGAACGGCTCACACCCACAGGTAATCGAGATCTGGAACCTCGTGTTCATGCAGTACAACCGCATGGCCGACGGTCACCTCGAGGAGTTGCCAGCCAAGGTTATTGACACCGGTATGGGCTTCGAGCGCCTTTGCATGGCGCTCCAGGGCAAGCAGTCAAACTACGATACTGACGTGTTCCAGCCAATCATCAAGACTATCGGCGAGATTTCGAACAAGAAGTACGGCGACGATGCACAGACCGACATCGCAATGCGCGTTATCGCAGACCACATCCGTACAATCTCGTTCTCAATCACCGACGGCCAGCTCCCATCAAACGCGAAGGCAGGTTATGTAATCCGCCGTATCCTGCGCCGTGCAGTACGTTACGGTTACACATTCCTTGACCAGAAGCAGGCATTCATGTACAAGCTCGTTCCGACTCTCATCGAGAACATGGGCGACGCTTACCCCGAGTTGAAGCAGCAGCAGGAGCTCATCACAAAGGTGATCAAGGAAGAGGAGGAGTCATTCCTCCGCACACTTGCGACTGGTATGCAGATGCTTGACAAGATCATCGCCAACACAAAGAGCGCAGGCAACAACGAGATCAACGGCGTTGAGGCCTTCACACTCTACGATACATACGGATTCCCGATTGACCTCACACAGCTCATCCTTCGCGAGAACGGCCTCACAGTGAACATGGCACAGTTCGACGAGGAGATGCTCAAGCAGAAGACTCGCGCACGCAATACGGCTGCAGTAGAGAACGGCGACTGGACAACCGTGAACGAGGGCGAGTGCACATTCGTAGGCTATGACAACACCGAGTACGAGACAACAATCCTCCGTTACCGCCAGACAAAGCAGAAGAACCAGACACTGTACCAGATTGTACTCAAGGACACTCCATTCTACGCCGAGAGCGGTGGTCAGGTAGGTGACTGCGGTTTCCTTGTATGTGGCGACGAGCGCATTGAGGTTATTGACACAAAGAAGGAGAACAACCTCCCGATACATATCACAAAGCAGCTGCCAGCGGATCCTGCAGCAACATTCTGCGCCGAGGTAAACAAGGAGAAGCGTGCGGCTTGCGCGGCAAACCACTCTTGCACACACCTTCTTGACCAGGCATTGCGCCAGGTACTTGGCACACACGTTGAGCAGAAGGGTTCACTCGTTACACCAGATGCTATCCGTTTCGACTTCTCTCACTTCCAGAAGGTGACAGACGAGGAGATCGAGCAGGTAGAGCGCATCGTGAACGCACGCATCCGTGAGAACATCCAGCTCACCGACCACCGCAACATTCCTATTGAGGAGGCCAAGAAGCTCGGTGCTATCGCACTCTTCGGCGAGAAGTACGGCGACCACGTACGCGTTGTACAGTTCGGCACATCAATCGAGTTCTGTGGCGGTACACACGTATCGGCAACCGGCAATATCGGTATGGTGAAGATTGTAAGCGAAAGCTCAGTTGCTGCAGGTGTACGCCGTATCGAGGCTATCACAGGCGAGGCTCTTGAGAACCACCTCTACAAGACACAGAACCTGATGAAGGAGATTCACGCACTCTTCAACAACGTACCTAACCTCAAGGCTACAATCGCGAAGTCAATCGCCGAGAACGCCGAGCTCAAGAAGGAGATTGAGGAGTACGCAAAGGAGAAGGCGGCCATGATGAAGAACGACCTCTTGAAGGAGATCAAGGAGAAGAACGGCATGCGTTACATCAGCGCACTGCTCCCTGTAGCACCTGCGACAGTCAAGGACATCGTGTTCATGTTGCGTCAGGAGCAGCCCGAGAACCTGCTCGTCGTTGTCGGCAGCGTCTACAACGAGAAGCCACAGCTCACCATCTCGGCAAGTAACGACCTCGTGGAGCGCGGCATCAACGCCGGCAAGATCGTAGGCCAGGCTGCACGCGAGATGCAGGGTGGCGGCGGTGGCCAGGCACACTTCGCACAGGCTGGCGGCAAGAACCCGGCCGGTGTAAGGGCAGCCATCGACAAGGTATTCGAGATTATCGAGGGATAATAAGACCACACATATAATCAGGGCGGACTGCATATGCAGTCCGCCCTGATTATATGTGTGGTCTTATTATCCCTCGATAATCT
>JAFYWE010000156.1 GCA_017558165.1 Bacteroidaceae bacterium | reverse complement strand
CTCACCGTCAACCACCCCGATATCCCGGCTGTTAAGCATCAATTTACCTCTTTACTCATTGTTTTATAAGCAAATATTACATTATTATTACAAATAATGAGTAACTTCGCCCAAAGTATGCCTTTTGCTTTTAAACGGCACTACCCTACTGAGGCAAAACATTTTATTTACCAGATAACCATGAGACTAAGGACAATTCTATCAGCACTACTCATCCTTGTAGTGTCGGCCGTATCGGCACAGCTGGAAAACGGCAAGGTATACCGCATAAAGAATGCCGTATACTCTACCTACTTACAGGAAAACACCATCTCGCACGCCGTGACTTGCGCAGACAAGAGCGAAAGCGAGAAATACACCCAAATGTGGATTGCCGAGGGCAGCAACGGGAAATTTGCCCTGCAGAACGTATGCACAGGCCGATACATCGTGCCCAAGGCATCAATGGACAAGGTGTACGACACATCGGACACCGATGCATACAAGTTCACCATTACACAGAATTCGGCATTCCCCGGATACTACAACGTGCTTTACAACGTTTATTCCGAGTGGTACATGAGCTGTGCCTACGGCGGTAACGTATTGTCATGGTACGAGACCGGTACTGCAGGCGGCTCGGCTACAATCACCGAGTGGAGTTTCACCGAGGTCGCAGTTACCCAGGAGGAGATTGACAACGCACGCGAGGAGTATGCCAATGCCGGAGAGGTTGTAGAGAGCGCAAAGCGCTATTATGCCGAGTTCAAGAAGCTTTTCAATGACGACACATGTTCTGAGCTCAAGACTGCATACAAGGCGATGACCGATGAGCAGCTCGCAAAGGCCGTAGAGGGTTTCCCCAAGGTATACAAGGATATCGCCTTCAAGATCAAGAACGAGACATGGGCCGAGTATGAGGAGGAGTTCCGCATTGCCGAGTACAAGCCATACAGCGACGAGTACAGCTGGGGCATGAGCCTCAAGACAAACCCTTACAGCCCGCTCAGCGCGCCCACAGGTATCACATGCGCCAAGAACGATGTCCTGCTGATATTCGTTGACAAGCAGATAAGCTATCCATCTACACTTTACCTTGAGGAGATTAAGGGCAATGACGTGTTTGCCAGCGGTACAGCCGAGCTCAACCAGGGTCTTAACGTGGTGACTGCCACAGCGGGAGGTACTCTCTTCATCAAGTACAAGGTCGACACAGACCGCGGAACCGAGAGCAGACTGCTTGCAGACTACCCCAACGTGAAGATTCACATTGAGGGCGGCGTGCTCAACGGCTATTTCGACAAGAGCCGCCACACCAACGAGGACTGGGTAAAGATGCAGAAGAACCTGTTGAAACATGAGATAGTGAACGTAAAGGGCGAGCACGCACTGTTCCACATGCACCGTGACAAGGTCGTATCCATCTGCCCCAATAACATCTACGAGTCAATCGACTGGTGGGACACCATTGTAGAGTGGGAGAAGGAGCTTATGGGCGCCACACAGTATGCAGACCGTTGGAACAACCCAATGCTCTGCGTTGACGGCGAGGGCCAGTACATGTTCGCCACATACTATTATACCTACTACGAGTACAGCACACTCAAGGATATCCTGCCTTGGGAAACCGTATATGGCAACCCCGGCTTCGCATGGGGACCGGCACATGAGATCGGCCACATGAACCAGGGCGCCATCAACATCGTATCGTGTACAGAGGTAAGCAACAACCTCTTCTCGAACGTTGTGGTGCACCGCATCGGTAAGACAACCACACGTGGCCAGAAGATGGACGTGTGCTACGATGACTGGCACAACAAGACTCCGTTCCCATTGCGTGGCGAGGTATTCAGCAAGACACGTATGTTCTGGCAGCTCTACCTCTACTTCCATGCGGCCGGACACGATACCACATTCTACCCACGTCTGTTCGAGTACCTGCGTGAGACTCCATTGAGCTCGACAAGCGGCGTGAACGGCAAGTTCAACCAGCTACGCTTTGCCGAGGCCTGCTGCGAGATAGCGCAGATGGACCTGAGCGAGTTCTTCGAGGTCTGGGGTTTCTTTGAGCCAATGAACAATGTATATATCGAGGACTACAACAACTACTCCGTTACATTGACTGCAGCGGATGCCGAGAGCAGCCGCATGCGCATGGAGCAGTATGCCAAGAAGGGTGGACACCTGATGTTCCTCGAGGACCGCGTGAAGCCATCTAAAAGAGGTGACGGTGTGGACGGTTACCGTGCCGACTGGAACAGCGAGGTACCTGTGGGTACAGCCGGTGATGTAGGCCAGTGGGAGGACTACATAGACCACAGCGTTAAGGCTGACGGTTATGTATTCACACTCTCATCAACCAGCGTAAACATACTGTTGGGTGACAATGCCGGCGGTGCAGTAGGCTTCAAGGTATACAACAATAAGGGCAAGCTCATAGGCGTATCGAACACATACAAGGTAAAGATACCTTCGGGTTACGGATACAGCAACATCCGCGTGGTAGCCGCACAGGCCGACGGTACTGATGCAGACATCCCATCGGCAATAGAGAAGGGCAACGAGGAGCAGCAGATGCTTGCACTCGAAGCTATGATAGCAAGCAGCGAGAGCATACTCGCACACGTATCATCAACAGGCAAGGACGTGGGCAAGTACCGCCCGGATGCTGTAGCATCGTTGAGCGGCATACTTGAGGCAGCCAAGGAGGCATTAGAGAACAAGGACCAGAGCATCTTTACATACGGCCAGTGGGCTACATATCTGAGCAACGAGATAAACAGGATAATCGCAGACAAGAATGCGAAGATCCTTATCCTTGACAAGAACTACTACACTTTGACAAGCAGGGCATCGACATCAATTGCGCTCGGCTACTACAACAAGACCATCTCGGGTGTCAACAACTCACAGGTGGCTACAAGCAGCAACAACCGCCGATGGGAGTTCGAGCCTACAGGCACCGAGGACGAGTTCTATGTAAAGAACGTGGGAACCGGCCTGTACATCACTACCGTGCCCAAGAACTCGGCAGTGACAATGACTGCGACAAGCGCAAGCAACGCGGCGAAGTTCAAGGTTGTATACAATGATGACGAGACCTTGTCATTCCTCTACAATAACGATGAGACAATGGCACTTAACCTGAAGAGCGACAACACCATCGTCGCCGGTAATGCCGGAGAGCAGAGATCGAAATGGCGTGTAAGGGTTGCCGTGGACAACCAGACAGCCATAGAGGACATTGAGGAAGTTGCTACACCTGTAAAGGGCATCTATGACCTCACAGGACGCAAGTTCGACGAGATTACCAAGCCAGGAATCTACATCATCGACGGCAAGAAGACACTTGTAAAGTAAAAGCCACAAGCATAAATGAGAATACGGTGGACGAGCGTACTCGTTCACCGTATTCTTATATCAGATTTGCAATTCTGGTTAGAAGCTGTTTAAATTTATATCGTTAAGTTTTTTATAGAGCAAAAATAGGGTGTTTTATTATTTTTTGTAGGGCGCGTAGCGGGCTACGTAACCGAGAAAAAGAAGAAAACAGACATTTTTGAATATAAAAAACAACG
>JAFYWE010000155.1 GCA_017558165.1 Bacteroidaceae bacterium | reverse complement strand
GGATTTTCTACAGAAAACAGCTAAAAAAAGACATAAAAGAGAGAAATACAAAGCCGGATCAAAATTACTTTTGACCCGGCCTCTTGTCTTACATCCCAATTATAATTTCAGGCCGTCCAGCATCTCCGCAAACAGCTTCATACCCTCGCGGATCTCGCTGATGAGGACATACTCGTTAGCAGTGTGAGAGCGCGCTGTGTCACCGGGGCCCATCTTTAATGTGGGGAAATCAAGCAGCGCCTGGTTGGAGAGCGTTGGTGAGCCGTAGGGCTTGCGTCCAAGCTCGATTGCACGCTTTACAAGCGGGTGATCAAGCGATATGCACGACGAGTTCAGTCGTGTAGAGCGCGCCGTGACGCTACTGCCCACGTTTGACTTTATAATCTCGAGCAACTCCTTGTTCGAGTAACACTCGTTACTGCGGATATCCACCACATAGTTGCAACTATCGGGTATCACATTGTGCTGTGTACCGGCATTTATCTGTGTAACGGTCATCTTCACATCACCGAAAAGCTCCGATGACTTGGGGTACTTGTAATTGCGGAACCATTCGATATCCTTGATGGCGTTATACAGCGCGTTCACGCCCTCGTTGCGCGCGGCATGACCCGATACTCCCTTCGCCACACAATCGAGCACCATAAGGCCTTTCTCGGCCACTGCAGGGTGCATGCTTGTGGGTTCACCTATGATACCACAGCTAATCGGCGGAAGATGCGGTATAAGCGACTCGATGCCGTTCTTGCCCGATACCTCCTCCTCGGCCGACGCCACGAAGATGGTATTGTAGCTCTGCTTGCTCTGGCATATCTGGTAGAATACCTGCAACAGTGTGACGAGCGACGCGCCGTCGTCATTACTGCCAAGGCCATATATTCTGTCGCCCTCAATTATGGGGGTGAACGGGTGCTTGCTCCATCCGCTCACGGGCTTTACGGTATCGATGTGTGCATCGAGCAGGAGTGTGGGGCGTGACGCATCGTACCCTGGTGCCACACACCACAGGTTGTTGAGATGACGGTGAACCTCGCACTGCACAGGAGCACCACGCTCAATAAAATGCTGAAGCCTGTCAGTGGCATCACCCTCCTCACGGCTCAACGACGGGGTGTTTATCAACACCTTCAAAAGCTCAACGGCCTGGTTTACATTAGATTCGCTTATATTCATGTCAAATTTCTTATTGCGGGCGCAAAGGTACAACAGTAAACGTGTACTTTCAAGACAGACATCAGGATTTTATCAACAACGGCCGTGCAGTTGGGTCAAAAATGGCCTTTACGCGCGCATATGCTTGCGTATTTTTGAATATCGTTGTATCTTCGCGCAGAATTTAAAATGATACACAGCAAATGATTACAGCCGACCAACTGAAAGACATAAAAGAGCGCACCGAGGCGCTCAGACAGTACCTTGCCATCGATGAGAAGATTATCCAGGTCGAGGAGGAGCAGTTGCGCACCCAGGCACCGGGATTCTGGGACAACGCCAAGGAGGCCGAGGCGCAGATGAAGAAGGTTAAAGCACTCCAAGGATGGATTGACGGTTACAAGGAGGTGAAGAACCGCACCGAGGAGGCCGAGATGGCAATGGAGCTCTACCGCGAGGAGATGGTAGAGGAGCACGAGGTGGACGATGCATATGCACGTGCACTCACTGCAGTCGAGGAGCTCGAGCTCAAGAACATGCTCCGTGGCGAGGCTGATGACATGGACTGCGTATTGAAGATAAACTCAGGTGCCGGCGGTACCGAGGCACAGGACTGGGCAAGCATGCTCATGCGTATGTACATGCGCTGGGCCGAGGCCAACGGCTACAAGGTGACCGTTGCCAACCTCCAGGAGGCCGAGGATGCAGGTATCAAGACCGTTACATTGGAGCTCAAGGGCCCTTACGCATACGGTTACCTCAAGGGCGAGAACGGCGTTCACCGCTTGGTTCGCGTGAGCCCATACAACGCACAGGGAAAGAGAATGACATCGTTCAGCTCGGTGTTCGTTACACCGCTTGTCGATGACAGTATAGAGGTAGTAGTTGAGCCAGCACGTATCTCTTGGGATACATTCCGAAGCGGTGGTGCCGGTGGTCAGAACGTGAACAAGGTGGAGTCTGGTGTACGTTTGCGCTACCAGTACAAGGACCCATACACAGGCGCCGAGGAGGAGATTCTCATCGAGAACACCGAGACACGTGACCAGCCCAAGAACAAGGAGAATGCAATGCGTCAGTTGCGTTCTATCCTGTACAACAAGGAGATGCAGCACCGTATGGAGGAGCAGGCTAAGGTCGAGGCCGGCAAGAAGAAGATCGAGTGGGGTTCACAGATCCGTAGCTACGTCTTCGATGACCGCCGTGTGAAGGACCACCGTACAAACTACCAGACATCGGACGTTGGCGGTGTAATGGACGGCAAGATCGACGGCTTCATCAAGGCATTCCTTATGGAGTTCTCTGAGGAGACCAAGTAATATGGCACTGGAGATTGAGAGAAAGTTCCTTGTCACAGGCGACAGCTACAAGGAGATGGCATTCCACAGCGACCGCATCGCACAGGGCTATCTGTGCCGCGAGGGTGGTAATTCGGCCCGCGTGAGGGTACGTGGCGAGAAGGGATACCTCACCATCAAAGGCCCGTCGCTCGACGGCGGACTGAGCCGTTACGAGTGGGAGAAGGAGATTCCCGCAAACGAGGCCTGGGAACTTATAAAATTTTGTCACGGAGGCATAATAGACAAGACACGTTATCTTGTAAAATGCGGGAACCACACCTTTGAGGTAGACGAGTTCCACGGCGACAATGAAGGGCTTGTAGTGGCCGAGGTTGAGCTTGACAGCACTACAGAGGAATTTGAACGCCCAGCCTTTTTAGGTGAAGAGGTAACAGGTGACAAACGCTATTACAACTCGAGCCTTACACGCTTTCCATACAAGAATTGGTAATAAAAAAGAAGAATGGTGTTGTTGGTCAGCAACACCATTCTTCTTTAATTATTCTCACTCTTTCTCTTGCTTAACAGATCACTGAACAAGGT
>JAFYWE010000154.1 GCA_017558165.1 Bacteroidaceae bacterium | reverse complement strand
TAAATCCCATTATTTTGCGGCGAAGATACATATTAAAAAAGAATATTGTAGTATATTTACAGAAATTATACATTACCGCCCGATGAAGAGAGGAGTTACAATAGCCATGCTTATCCTGGTACCAATAATTGCCGCCGCACAGGACATCATATACGAGAAGTGCGACAGTATGGCCATTGAGAGGATACTGCAGAAGCACTCCTGGAACACACACAAGGAGAGCGGTAAGCACATCCTTGCCATAGCCGAAGAGTTCATCGGGTGCAAGTATGTACCGAATACCCTTGACGGACACAACGGCGAACCGCTATATATCAACTGCACAAGACTTGACTGCACGACCTTTGTGGAGCTTGTGACTGCAATTGCTTTGAGTACAAAAGAGGCATCGCCCTCTTTCGCCACCGTATGCTGCAACCTCGAGAGACTGCGCTACCGCGGTGGCAGGCGCGAGGGATATGCGAGCCGTCTGCACTACACAAGCTGGTGGATTGCAGACAATGCCTGCAAGGGAATTGTCAAGGAGGTTACTACCGGAACAAGCCACAAGTTCCAGAGACTGAATATTGATTTCATGAGCACGCACCCCGAAAGTTATGCCATGCTCAGCAACGACACCGCCATGCAGGCAAGGATTGCCATGCTGGAGAAACAGTTCCGTGGCATTGATGTGCCATATATCCCCAAGGAACTGCTCAACGGAGGAAAGGAGTGCATCAACGTGAAGGACGGAGACATCATAGCACTTGTGACAACCATTGACGGCCTTGATGTATCGCATGTCGGTTTTGCGTTCTGGACAGATGACAGACTCCACCTCCTGCACGCATCAAGCGGGAAAGGAGAAGTCATCAAGGACCCCGCTACACTGTTCGACTACCAGAAGAGCAAAAGCAAGCAATGCGGGATAAGAGTCATACGTATTGAAGATTGAAAAAAGGTTTATATATGAGAATACTACTTTTCTGCGAAAACAAGTATGCTTTCGACATCCTGATGCCCATTCAGGAAGAGGCCGAAAGAGAGGGCGGTAACGAGATTCTGTGGTATGTACATCCCAAGAAAATAAAGGAGTTCCCGTTCCACAAAGAGGCCAGATGGTGCAACGACATACAGGAAGCCTATGACTTCTCCCCCGAAGCCATATTCTGCCCCGGCAACATTGTCCCCTATTACCTGCCCGGAGTAAAGATTCAGGTATTCCACGGATACGCCGGCGAGAAGAAGGGGCACTGGATCATAAGACACTACTTTGATACCTACTTCACACAAGGTCCACACTTTACCGAGGGGTTCAGGAAACTGGCACAGAAACACGGCAACTTCGAGGTCGTAGAGACAGGCTGGCCACGCCAGGACTGGGTAAAGAACCACATCAACGACTTTGAGGAGGAGAAAGCAGAGATCCTGCGCACACACAACAGGAAGAATATAGTGCTCTATGCCCCCACATTCTCACCGTCGCTTACCTCCCTGCCCGTAATGAAGGATGCACTGGTGGAACTTGTAGAGAAAAAGGATGCTGTCGTGATAATAAAGTTGCACCCGCTGACACGTCAGGAGTGGGCCGACGAATATCGTGAACTTGCAAACAGGCACGAGCACATCATCTGGACCGACGACTTTTCTGTCGCCAAATACCAGCTCATGGCCGACGTCATGATCAGCGACACCTCATCTACCATATATGAGTTCTTGCTCAAGGACAAGCCTGTGATAACATACCGCGCATCGGCAAAGAACATCTATTGGAAAGACATTGACGATGTGGCACAGTTATGTGATGCATATGAAGAGGTACAGAGCGAGAAATATGTCGAACTCCGCAAGTGGATCATCGCCAACTACGACCCATACAACGACGGCAAGGTAGCCAAACGCATGCTTGATGCCGCACGCGACTACATACGCCGCAATGGAGTACCACAGAAGCGCAAGGTTAACCTATGGAGAATGTACACAGGCATAAAGACTTTCGGCAGAGTAAAGAAGAAATAACAAAGCATACCCAAAGAAGGATTGGGACAAAAAAAGAATGAGGCCTTGAAGCCTCATTCTTTTTTTGGGAATATGCGGTATGATTACTTCAATGAACCATTGTTGGCAGCATCGATCATAGCCTCGCTTGCATAAAGGTAAACCTCGACACGACGGTTTGCCGCACGACCCTCAACTGTACCGTTGTCAGCAACAGGCTCCTTTGAACCCAGACCTACGACATTCTTTATCTGCGCCTCGGCAACACCCTTTGAAACGAGGTAGTTGGCAACAGAAGCCGCACGGTTTACAGAAAGTGGATCGTTGATCTGGTCTGAACCCGTAGAATCGGTATGGCCATAGACAGCAACGTCAGCATCGCTGAACTCGATAAGGATCTTTGCGAACTCATCAAGGTCACTCTTGGCATTCTTCTTGAGGCTATACTTGTTGGTATCGAACATAAGGCCTGAGTTAAATGTAACCTTTACAGCTGTAAGGTTGTTAGCGTCAGTGATAGTCTCAACTTTCGCATTCTCAAGCTCCGCAGCAGCTGCTGCAGCCTTGTCCATTCTCTTACCGATGATGACACCGGCACCTGTACCTACTGCAGTACCTACGGCCGCACCAACGACTGTATTACCTGCGAGCTTACCTACAAGAGCACCGAGAGCCGCACCACCGGCAGCACCGATGATACCACCTTTGGCTGTATTGTTCCATGTCTCACAACCTGACAACACGAGTGCAGAACAAAGCACTACACAAAGAGATTTGATAAAATTCAATTTCATAATATCATTTTTTAGATTAAACAATAATTCGCACCTGCCTTACAGGAACGCGAACCCAAATCCGGAGCACATTCCTGTCATAGGTACAAAGTTAATGAGCCGACACGATTTTCACAATGTTTTCATAAAAAAAGGTGACCAAAGAAGAAGAATTGCTCATTCCTTATTGATAAAAAACATGATATGTGAATATATTTTTGTATTTTTGCAATAGATATGCCCAATTATGGGCCGACAACCAAGACAAACAATACAATAAACAATATGGCAGAATTAAAAGACCTTACCAAACGTAGCGAGAGCTATTCACAGTGGTATAACGACCTTGTACTCAAGGCAGACTTGGCAGAACAGTCTCCAGTAAGAGGCTGTATGGTTATCAAACCCTATGGCTATGCAATCTGGGAGAAGATGCAGCGAGTACTTGACGACATGTTCAAGGAGACAGGACACGTGAACGCCTATTTCCCATTGCTCATCCCCAAGTCATTCCTCAGCCGTGAGGCAGAGCACGTAGAGGGCTTCGCAAAGGAGTGCGCCGTAGTGACACACTACCGCCTGAAGAACGCCGAGGACGGCAGCGGCGTGGTTGTAGACCCAGCCGCAAAGCTTGAGGAGGAGATGATCATCCGCCCTACATCAGAGACCATCATCTGGAGCACATACAAGAACTGGATCCAGTCATACCGTGACCTGCCCATCATGGTAAACCAGTGGGCAAACGTAATGCGTTGGGAGATGCGTACACGCCTGTTCCTGCGTACAGCCGAGTTCCTTTGGCAGGAGGGCCACACAGCCCACGCCACACGCGAGGAGGCCGAGAAGGAGGCACAGACAATGTTGCACGTTTACAACGATTTTGCGAACAAGTACATGGCATTGCCTGTAGTGATGGGTGTGAAAAGCGCGAACGAGCGTTTCGCAGGTGCTCTTGACACATACACCATCGAGGGTATGATGCAGGACGGCAAGGCACTGCAGTGCGGTACCTCACACTTCCTTGGCCAGAACTTCGCGAAGGCATTCAACGTACAGTTCGTTGACAAGAACAACAACATGGAGTATGTATGGGCTACATCATGGGGAGTATCAACCCGTCTTATGGGTGCGCTCATCATGACACACTCCGACGACAACGGTCTTGTATTGCCTCCTGCACTTGCGCCCATTCAGGTAGTGATTGTCCCCATCTACAAGAACGAGGAGCAGCTAAACGCCATCAAGAGCAAGGTTGACCCGATGATTGCCGAGTTCAAGAAGTTGGGTATCTCGGTCAAGTTCGACGACGCCGACAACAAGCGTCCTGGCTTCAAGTTCGCAGAATACGAGCTCAAGGGTATTCCAGTACGTCTTGTACTTGGTGCACGCGACATCGAGAACGGCACCATCGAGGTTATGCGCCGCGACACCCTTAGCAAGGAGACACGTCAGATCGAGGGCATTGTAGAGGGCGTAAGAGAGTTGCTCGAGGATATCCAGAACAATCTCCACAGCAAGGCTCTTGCCATGCGCGAGGCGTGCACACGCAGCGTCGACACATACGAGGAGTTCAAGGTCGAGATCGAGAAGGGCGGTTTCATCCTGGCACACTGGGACGGCACACCTGAGACCGAGGAACAGATCAAGAACGAGACAAAGGCGACCATACGCTGTATCCCATTGGGTTGGGACGAGACACCGGGTACCTGCATGGTGACAGGCAAGCCATCGGCACGCCGCGTACTGTTCGCAAGAGCATATTGATAAGACAACAAAGCAGGAGTGAGTGTGTCCGCCAAAGACACATTCACTCATTTTTTTAACCCAAAGAAGTCAAGCAATGCCATACGCAATAACAGCTTTAGTGCTGTGGATAATCGGTTTTACAATATACGTGACATGCAACAAGGGACTGCCACGCAACTGCGTGAGACAGCAGTTGCGCCGATACCTCATTGCAACAATCATCTCATCGGTTCCTGTTGCAGTGACAGGCATCGGTATCGGCCAAGGCGCCATCATTGCGTCAATCCTGACCTCATTGGCATGGATAGTGACCTATCCTTTGCTCTACCACCTCGCGAACCGACGCACATCATCAGAATATGACAACCAGATAGACCCCGCATTTGGCATCTATCTTTACGGCTGGCTGTCGGGACTCCTTGCCACAATCCCCTACGCGACCTACCCAGTCGCCCTGATTGAGACCATACTCATAGCCATACCCATAACACAATGGGCATACTATTTCCTGTCGGGTGAATGCATTGACATCAATGACATGAAGACCCTACAGCAGACGCACAAGAACGAGATAAGGGAGTTCCTTGTGTCATGGAAGGCACGCTTTGCCGTATTGGGCGTAATCATACTGACAGCAGCGTTCGTCTCCTTGGGCACAGCCACGGATTTCGCGACGGGCGAAGAGGCCTGGTGGCAGACCACTGTTGCTGCGGCCGCAACACTCTTCATGACCGTCTACCTATGGAAACCCAAGAGAAGCCTTTTTTCAAGAACCGGAATCATTGTACTCTACCGCTCGGTAAAGGAGTATACGGCCCAGAACAAGAAGTACAAGAGTGAGGCCGAAGAACGTATAAAGAGCCTGGATGTCACCCCTTTGGCCAAACCGTTCAAGAAGCCCTCTACCATAATGCTCGTTCTTGGCGAATCGGCGACACGCGATTACATGAGCGCGTTCAGCGACACAAAGGAGGACACAACCCCGTGGATGCGCGCGATGCTCAAGGACAAGGAGCACTGCACTGCATTCCCTAATGCCTATAGTTGTCATGTGCGCACAGTACAGGTACTTGAGAAATCGTTGACCGAATTCAACCAGTACGACGGCGGCGAGTTCTTCACATCGTGCTCGATTGTGGACATTGCCCACAAATTGGGCATGAAGGTACACTGGTACAGTAACCAGGGATACGTAGGCGACGTGGATACCCCTGTCACGCTTGTCGCAAACACATCGGACGTTGCAAAATGGACACTGCAGGAGAAGACCGTGAAGAGGACTCCGTACGACGAATTCCTGTTCAACTATCTCGACGAGGTAGACCCTGAACAGAACAATTTCCTGGTCATCCACCTCAAGGGCAACCACTTCAACTTCATAAACCGTTACCCCGAGGAGTGCCGCGTGTGGGGAAAGGCCGAAGATAATGACAATGTAACGGAGTACAACAACTCATTGCATTACACCGACAGCATAATAAGGAAATTCCACGAATATGCAAAGGAGCGCCTTAACCTACAGGCTATGGTGTATATGTCAGACCATGGCTGCACACCTACAAATTCCAGAAGACGTGTAGCTACAGACTTTGTCAACTCACGCGTTCCGCTGATGACATGGCTCAGTGACGAATACATCGCCACACACCCGGACAGAGCAGCCGCGCTTAAAGACAATAGCGGCAAATACTGGACAAACGACCTTTTCTATGAGCTGATGTGCGGAATCTTTGACATAGAGAGCAACCACTTCAGGACATGCAACTCGCTTGCACACAGCGAATACCGTCACACAAGGGAGAGCCTCACGATTATGGAAGGCGAAATCAGGCTGACAGAAGACAAGGAGTGATTATCCAATATACAAGAGCAACGGGACTATGAGATGAAATCATAGTCCCGTTGCTCTTGTCTTAATAAAGTGAGTTCTTATTGAATAGCCTATGGAAGAAGCGCTGCACCTTGAACACATTGCGCTTGATCATATAATTGTAGACATTATGCAGGCTGTGCATTGACTTGCATGGTTTTATGGTAACCTCCTTGCGTGGCAGGTCCGGATTCATGCCATCCATTATACGGGCAAGATAGTTGAACAGGTTATACTCATCAAGCACCTTGTCCTTACACTCCTTCAAAAGCGGCTTTGCCTTTTCGTAGGCCTCGTTTGCAAGAAGCCCGTCAATGACTTTTACAGCTCCTTCAAAATCATTGATATCGATAGTACTGTACGCTCCTTTCGGGAAATACTCATCAATATTCGTACATCCATAATAGATGGGGTACGACTCACAGATGAAGCTGTCGGCAAGTTTCTCGGTCCAATAGTATTTAGCCCTGGTGTTCTCTATCACGATATGATACTTGTACGGATTGATGACGTCGCATTTATCCTCGAAACCATTATAGCCACGTCCGAATATATCAATCTTGTCACCATAATACTCCTTCAAACGTTCCACGAAACGTATCCTGTCAACGTGTCCTTTGGTAAAGGCCTTTGTAGAGCTGACTACGGATATCAGTTTTGTCTTCTCGGGCGTGGGCGCAGCCTTCAGATAATCGTAGTCCTTGATTGGCGAAGGACGTCCCTTGGCATCGAAGCGCACACCGGCAAACCAGAAGATTATCGCCTGGGTAAACCTGACATTCTTGTGCTTCAACCCCTCCTGGCAAGAACACACAAGACCGAACTGCCTGCAGTAGTCACGCGGATAGGCAAGCACCGAATAGGGCTCACTTGTTGTGAGAATCACGTTCTCCGGAGCCACATTGAATGTAAGAGGCTTCTTTGATGACTTTCCCCTTATTATCACGAAATCCGGATTCTCGACTTTCTCATTCACGAAGAACTGATATCTTCCGCAACTCGAGATCCCCTTACCACCTTCGGTCTGGGACAATATCCAACGGCCACTCTCCTTAGCGCCGCTTATGAGTAATACCTTATACATTATTCCTTGCTTTTTCTGCTAGTTTCCTGCGATCCTCAATACGCTTTGCCTCACGCCTTGCATAACCCTCACGGGTACGTTTCCAACGCTTGTGGGTCCAGAGCCACAGCTCGGGCGTCTGGCGTATATTCTCGGTAAGCAGTCTATAATAAGTGTTTGTAGCCTCGAACTCAGGGAGCAGTGCCGCATCCTGTGCAAACGGCTCGATATGAATCACATAATAACCGCGCTTCACACGTTCCATGCGCGCATAGAACAATGCTGCATGAGTGCGAGAAGCGATTTTCTCGGTACCCGTGAATACTGGGGTATCGCGGTGGAAGAAATCGAGCCAATGGTTTATCGACTCCCATGTAGGCACCTGATCCGCAATGAAACCTATCAGATATTTCTTCTCGTCCTTGCCTATCTGCATTATACGGCGCAGAGTATTTGCCATGCTTATGGCCTCGGCACCATACTGCTCACGCATCTTCTTGACCAATGCATCGAAGCGCTCGTTCTCAAGCGGATGGTATATCGCACCCACTACTGTATCATCCCTTTTGAGATGCAACGTAAGGGAGGTCACATACTCCCAATTGAAGATATGACCCATGTAAAGCACACAGGAGTGTCCTTTGTCAAGCGCTGCCTGAAAATGTTCCAGCCCCTCGAACCTCATGTACTTCCTTATTTTCTCCTCACTCATACCGTAATACTTTATCATCTCGACAAAGTAGTCACACAAGGAGCGGTAGAATTTCTTCTCAATGCTCTTGATCTCTTCAATGGACTTCTCAGGGAATGATTTTACAAGATTTTCACGCACTACTTTCCTACGGTAGCCCGCAATGTAATATACGGGATAGTAAAGGAGTGTTGACAGGAAATGAAGGACTGCCATCGGCAACTTGTTCAGCACGAACAGGGCAGCAACGGCAATATAGTACATCACGGATTTCATAGTGACATTATTTTCATTGACAGGTGATCCCGGTGGGATTCAAACCCACGACCTTCAGAACCGGAATCTGACGCTCTATTCAGCTAAGCTACGGGACCCTTGGTTTTGCAATTAGTTACAAAGATAATTCAAGCGAGCGAGAAATATAGAAGCTTGCTTCAATATTTTTCACCGCGAGCGCAGAATATCTTCGATGTTTACATCAAAGATAATTCAAGCGATTGAAATAACATCAAACTTACTTGAATATTTCCCTTTCACATTGATGTCTTCCCCACGGCAAAGAACATGGATTTTATAAAAATACACAACAAAACGTCAAACAAACAGCACAAAAACTTGCATATTGTATTTTATCATTCTATTTTTGTATAAATTCTGCAAACGAGCAAAGCGACAACAAGCTCAATTTGCAAGCAACAATAACACAAACAACGACAATTTGTCACAATCACCATGAAACTGTACAAATTAACAAAGGAATACAAGCCACTACTGGACCTGAAACAGACAGAGCTTGCCATCAAACAGATAAAAGAGGTGTTCCAGCTCAACCTGTCATCGACACTTCGCCTGAGACGAGTGACCGCTCCCCTGTTCGTGCTGCAGGGTACCGGACTCAACGATGACCTCAACGGCTATGAGAATGCCGTAAGCTTCCCTATCCAGGACATGAACGGCGCGGTAGCCGAGGTAGTACACTCACTCGCAAAGTGGAAACGTGTTACACTTGCCGAGTATGAGATAGCACAGGGCTACGGCATATATACCGACATGAACGCCATACGCGCACACGAGGAACTCGACAACCTGCACTCACTCTACGTTGACCAATGGGATTGGGAGCGCGTGATCTCGAATGGTGAACGCACGGTAAAGTTCCTGAAACAGATTGTAAGCGACATCTATTCGGCAATCCTACACACAGAGTTCACATTGAGCGAGAACTACCCGGAACTAAGACCGTCGTTGCCCGAGAAGGTTGAGTTCATACATAGCGAGGAGCTACGCCAGCTGTACCCCACTCTCACGGCAAAAGAGCGTGAAGAGGCATTCACCAAGGAGCACGGTGCTGTGTTCATCATAGGTATCGGCGAGAAACTGGGTGACGGCATCCCTCACGACAACCGAGCACCTGACTACGACGACTACAGCACGGTCAACGAGGACGGATTCAATGGCCTCAACGGAGACCTGCTCATATGGAGCGAGCTGTTGGGCAAGGCCGTAGAGCTTTCGTCAATGGGCATAAGGGTTGACAAGCAAGCTTTGTTGCGCCAACTTGAGCAATCGGGCAAGGAAGAGCGCAAACAGCTATACTTCCACCGCCGCATGCTTGCCGACGAACTGCCGCTTAGCATTGGAGGAGGTATCGGACAGTCACGCCTTTGTATGCTCCTGCTAAAGAAAGCGCATATCGGCGAGATCCAGTCAAGCATCTGGCCCAAGGAGATGCGCGAACAATGCAAACAGATGAATATACCTATTATATAATATGGACGTAAAGATAGATGCGAGTTGGAAGGAGGTTCTTCAAAAGGAGTTCGAGAAGGAGTACTTCGCACGCCTGACATCCTTTGTCAAGGAGGAGTATGCCGGCCCTACCCCCATTTACCCACCCGCAAAGCTCATTTTCAACGCATTTGACCACTGCCCGTTCAACGACGTCAAGGTGGTAATTTTGGGACAGGACCCCTACCACGGAGCAGGACAGGCCAACGGTCTGTGTTTCTCGGTAAATAAAGGCGTGGCTTTCCCGCCATCGCTGATGAACATCTTCAAGGAGATACAGAGTGACATGGGCACCCCGATTCCACAGGACGGCGACCTTACGCGCTGGAGCGACCAGGGAGTGTTGCTGCTTAACGCCACACTCACGGTGCGTGCCTCCCAGGCCGGGTCGCACCAGAAACGCGGCTGGGAAGAGTTTACCGATGCTGCAATACGCGAGCTCGCCGAACGCAGGGAGAACATCGTATTCATCCTCTGGGGCAGTTACGCACAGAAGAAGGGAGCCTTCATTGACCGCAACAGACACCTGGTACTCACATCGCCGCATCCCTCGCCGTTGTCAGCCTATCAGGGATTCTTCGGCAACCACCATTTCAGCAAGGCGAATGAATATCTTGTTCAACACGGGAAGAAAGAGATCGTGTGGTAATACAAAGAAGCGGTTCATATCTTATATGAACCGCTTCTTTGTATACTTATAAATGTACTTGATTAATACCATTCCACATTATTGCCGCCACTACGCTTGTCCCACTTGAGAGCATCGGCAAGCATCTGTGAGGTAGCGCGAAAACTGAAGTTGAACGAAGTGTAAGGACTCAAGACAATACCGCACGACATCTCGAAACAGTGAAGGTCGCGCGAGATATTCATGGTTGTCGTTGTCAGTTTCTTGAACTGGAAATTATAACCGGATGTAAAAGTTATGCGCCAGTTATCCGATATTCCGATGTTACCCGACAGGTTCATGTTCTGTGTGAACTTATATGGATAGCGCATTGTCTTGACATCAATCTCGGCAGCCGTATTCTCGGCCATGATTATACCATATGAGACTGTCAGGTTCCAAGGCAACTTGAAAGGCATGTAACCATCCTCATCCACAACCGCACTCTTTGCTTTCTTGGTCTTGCTGTCCTTCAAGGACTTCTTCTTTGAAGAATCATCACCATTATCCAAACTCTCGCTCTTGAGACCATCTTCCTCTTCACCCTCATCCTCGTCCTTGTTGAACATATCCCTTATCTTTGTCAAGGTCTTGTTATTGAATGTATACGAGAGGTTCTGGCTCATGCCCTGGAAACGTCCGAAACGTCCGTATGACCACTCGGTCCTGTCACCGACCACTACCTGTCCACGGTCATTGAACTCATAGGCATATGTAGCCCATGTCGCATTAAAACTAAAGGTATAGCTCTTTGTAAGCTTGAGACGCAGACGTGTAGAGAGGTTACTCCACGGCTTTGTCTTTGCAGCAAGATTGTATGAGAGCGACGCTCCAAGCTCATCAATGATGCTGACCTTTTTAAGTGAATCGTTCTTCGTGCGCCACTTCATCTCGACATTGTTGCTCACGCTGAGCGACACGCTACCAGTCTTGCCACGCGACGGAATACCGTACAGGCTACCTTGATAAGGAGAGTACTCTACAACACGCGCCTCACCTTTCTCGTCGGTATACACATATGTATCGTAATAACCGTAATGCTCTGCGCCGAAATCAGGAGTGTATGAGTATGAGACAGATGGCTTGAAGACATGGCGCACCGTATGCACACGGCTCTTCTTCAGGAAACCCGCAGGCTGATAGAAACCGTACAGTGTAGTATTTGCCGACACCGAGAAGTTATAGTTGTACAACCTGTTGAATCCATAGACCGTATCCTTTGCCACACTGTTTGTAGCATAGTCCCACTCCTGGTTTACCTTCTTGAAATACCAACGCTCGGTATAGTTGAAACTTGGGGTGACATTAAGGAAACCGAAGAGCTGGAATGTGGCACTCACCGGTATGTTATGCTTGAAGCCATTGTTCCAGTCCTTGACGAGGCTCGAGTGCATCACCTTGTCCTCCTTGGTACTGATGCTGTTGCTCATCTGTCCTGTATATGAGAGGGAGATCTTCTCATACCAGCGCTCGTCACCCATACGTTTCTTGCGTTTGAAAGGATATTTCTTCGAAAGCGACACGCTGAGGTTAGGCAATGTCAACGAAAGTGTCGAATCCTGCATGTTCTGCGCGACGTTCATTGTTGTAGAGAGCGACAGACCTATCTCGGGGAAAGTACGCGAGTAGCTGACACTTGATGTTCGCATACTCTGCGAGTTGAGTACTGGATTGTAGAGACTGCTCAGGTTCGAACGCTCATAGCTCGATGTGGCAAAGTTCACACTCGCCGAGAAGTTGCTGTTCGGGTGCACCTTGGGATCCTGACGGTGGCTCCATTGCAGACGGAAATTCTTGCCCACGGCATAGTCGGGCAAGCCCTTTTCGCCGTTCTTTGTGACAAGATAACTGAAATCGAAGCTACCGGAGAACCTGTATCGTACTGCATACGATGATGCCGCACCGAAGCCCCATGAGCCCTTGGTGAATATCTCACCTGTAAGGCGCAGGTCATACTTGTCGCTCAATGCAAAATAGTATCCACCATCACGCAGATAGAATCCACGCTCAGTCTCATCACCGAAGGTAG
>JAFYWE010000153.1 GCA_017558165.1 Bacteroidaceae bacterium | reverse complement strand
GTTTTTTATATTCAAAAATGTCTGTTTTCTTCTTTTTCTCGGTTACGTAGCCCGCTACGCGCCCTACAAAAAATAATAAAACACCCTATTTTTGCTCTATAAAAAACTTAACGATATAAATTTAAACAGCTTCTAAAAATAGCTCTTTTTATTCAAACCTCAATATACGAGGGTTCCCCATTTTACATTTGGGTCACCCTCCTTATCTCTTTCCATTAATAATATACAAAGGTACATTTTTATCACTTCAAATGGAAATCTTATGCAAACAAACTGCATCGGGTGTTTCCCATTTGGCATTCATGGTCATCTTTGGAATTTCTTTCGTCCGTTGATGATTACAATACCCTTGTAATTTTTGTCGATACGCTGTCCATAGATGTTGAACCTCTGTGTATTCTCTGTCTCTTCAATATATTCAGTTATCCCTGATGCCGTTTTCCACTGTTTGTCAAGGAATTCGCCTCTTGCGTTAATCCATTCGGTAATGTAGGCAAGTTCGTTCTCAATGTCAAGTGTGAGCCTCGATATGTCGCTGTCCTTGCTCCATCGCTCCTCCTCGCGTTGTGCGGCACCGCTCTCCTTGAGCCTATGGACCAGGGCTGCGTATCTTGCCGTGAGGCTGTCGGTGGACAGGACTCCTTCCCTCAGTGAACGGTAGCGCTCTTTTACGCGACTGTTGAAACCATCTGCATCAAGTTCCGTAAGGCGTGAGATTATACGCGTCGGGTACAGCAACTTCCTGTCTGGCCTTACATGGTCGGGGCGTTGCGGGTTGTTGGTGTAGTTCTGTCCCACGGTGCAGTCCAGGTCCCACATTGCCGGTGTCAGTTTTCTTGATCTCACCTTGTCATACACACCCCAATAGACATTCTTTCCGCAGTTGTCAAAGGCATTGAGTATGTTGCAGAATATGTAATAGTCAATGAGCACGAGAACGTCAAAATAGTCACCCACGTACGCAATGAACTCCTCATCGGTTGATGTGCTGACAAAATCAATAGCATTGTACAGTGTACTGTAGTCCGACGGGCACAAGTCATCGACCTCGGGGTATTTCAACTCGAACACATCCCAGTTCTCCTTGGTGTTGTCATACTCCCCGGGAGCATCCCAGAATGTGGCATATCCCCAGCCTGTCGATTTCCATAGCCCGCCATGGATTGTACCGTCATAGCTGCTGAACTTCATCAGCTTCATCTGTTTCCTGTCTATGGGCTCGCACATGTTGAATACTCCCTGATAGCGACCGTTGACGAACAGTTCCACCAGTTCACCTCTTGATGCCGTAAGTGCATCGGGTTCTTCCTCAATGTAGTACGGCTTGCTGGCGAATGCGTTCCACAGGTCGGCCGCGGCCCTGTTCCTTATCCTTGACATGTCCACCTGCCCTGCATCAAGAATCCAGACATTGTCCTTGCGTAGCCCGAAGAACCTGTACTCCTTCTTGTCGCCCTTGGCATCAACGAACTTTATCTTGTAGTTCCTCTTGTTCTTTCCGTCCACGTTGGTCGAGCCTCCACGCCACTTTATCACCGCTTTCATTGTAGAGGCCTCTTCTCCTGGGTTCTGCAGTGTCACAGTCGCGTCGCAGTACTCATATCCGAAGTTGCCCTCAATGTGCATTACCGGCAGGAACGTGAAGGCCAGCTCGCTTGTGACGCTACTGTCATTGTACTGGGTCTCAACGCGGAACCTGCTTCCGGCATTTACGTTCCCGAACGTGAACGCACCATCAGTAATGGTTTTGTCGTCTATTGTTGCCGTGCATCCGTTTGTTGTTATACGTGCGCTGTAATCCTTGTTCCATAAAGCCTTGTCGATAGAGAGCAGGCAACGTCCAGTGCTCTTGTCAAGGAAGGGGACGGTGCCGTCAACCATTATCTGGGCCTGCATGGGGCTCGCCAGCATAATCAGAATGGTGGCAACAGCTTGGATTATAGATGTTCTAAGATTGTTCATTATCAGTATTCGTGATAGTATAGCAAATCCCTTAAAGACGTCAGCCTTTAAGGGATTTGCTGTTAAAGTGGCTTTATTCCGCAAGCAGAATCTCCATCAGTTCGCAGGCTGCCTTTGCAACACTTGTGCCCGGGCCGAAAATACCTACGACACCTGCCTTGTAAAGGAAATCATAGTCCTGTGCGGGGATGACACCGCCGGCACATACCATAATGTCTCCACGGCCTAACTTCTCGAGCTCGGCAATAAGTTGCGGAACAAGGGTCTTGTGTCCTGCGGCGAGTGATGATACACCCACAATGTGCACGTCATTCTCCACGGCCTGACGCGCAACCTCTGCCGGAGTCTGGAACAGCATGCCCATGTCCACGTCAAAACCGCAGTCGGCATATCCCGTGGCAACAACCTTAGCGCCACGGTCATGACCGTCCTGGCCCATCTTGGCAACCATAACTCGGGGACGTCGTCCCTCTTTCCTTGCAAACTCCTCGGTCAGACGACAAGCCTTCTCAAAGTCCTCGTCGTTGCGGCTCTCTGCTGAATACACGCCTGAAATAGTTCTTATTACTGCCTTGTAACGTCCTGCAACTTCTTCGCAGGCGTCTGAAATCTCTCCCAATGTAGCACGTACGTGTGCAGCCTCGACAGCCGCCTCCAACAGGTTGCCCTCGCCGCTGCGTGCATACTCCGTAATCTTCTCAAGGGCTGCCTTCACGGCGTTCTCATCACGTCCCTCGCGGTTGCGTGCTATTGCTGCCAGCTGCTCCTCGCGTACAGCGGTGTTGTCAATCTCAAGGATGTCGATAGGCTCCTCCTCCTCGAGTTTGTATGCGTTGGTGCCCACGATAACCTGCTTTCCGCTGTCGATGCGTGCCTGTGTGCGTGCCGCAGCCTCCTCAATGCGCATTTTGGGGATACCTGTCTCAATGGCCTTGGCCATACCGCCAAGTTCCTCAATCTCCTGAATGAGTTTCCAAGCCTTGTCGGCAATCTCCTGTGTGAGGCTCTCGATGTAGTACGAACCGCCCCATGGGTCAATCACACGGCAAATATTGGTCTCCTCCTGCAGGTAAATCTGTGTGTTGCGCGCAATACGTGCCGAGAAATCAGTAGGCAACGCAATTGCCTCGTCAAGCGCATTGGTATGCAGTGACTGTGTATGTCCCATGGCAGCCGACATGGCCTCTATCACCGTACGTCCCACGTTGTTGAACGGGTCCTGCTCGGTGAGCGACCATCCCGATGTCTGGCAGTGCGTACGCAGTGCCATTGACTTGGGGTTCTTGGGGTTGAAGCTCTTGATGATCTTTGCCCACAGCATACGTGCCGCACGCATCTTCGCAATCTCCATGAACGGGTTCATACCAATGCCCCAGAAGAACGACAGGCGTGGCGCGAATGCGTCAATGTCAATGCCCGCCTCAACACCGGTACGTACATACTCCAATCCGTCGGCAAGGGTGTATGCAAGCTCGATGTCGGCCGATGCACCGGCCTCCTGCATATGGTAACC
Organism: Bacteroidaceae bacterium; assembly: GCA_017558165.1. Classification (GTDB taxonomy): domain Bacteria; phylum Bacteroidota; class Bacteroidia; order Bacteroidales; family Bacteroidaceae; genus HGM04593. Next base: position 4,886 of record JAFYWE010000153.1, on the reverse strand, counting down.
GCTGATTGATATCGAGTTGAACTTTGGCATCTTCTGCGATGTGTATGCAAATATGTCACCGATAATTCTCATTGAGAATGCAGGCGGGTAGATGTACGTGTTACGCACCATGAACTCCTTGAGGATATCGTTCTGTATGGTTCCGGCCATCTCTTCAAGCTTGGCGCCCTGCTCGAGCGCCGCGTTGATGTAGAATGCCAGTACTGGCAGCACGGCACCGTTCATTGTCATTGATACCGACATCTTGTTCAATGGAATGCCGTCAAACAGCTGTTCCATGTTTTCCATACAGCAGATTGACACGCCGGCTTTGCCCACGTCGCCCACCACGCGCTCGTTGTCGGGGTTGTATCCGCGGTGGGTAGGGAGGTCGAACGCTACCGAAAGACCCTTCTGTCCCGATGCAAGGTTTCGGCGGTAGAAGGCGTTGCTCTCCTCGGCTGTCGAGAATCCCGCATACTGGCGTATGGTCCAGGGACGGAATGTATACATCATGGAGTAGGGGCCACGCAGGAACGGCGGAATGCCGGCCGCATAGTCAAGGTGCTCCATCTCCTTCAGGTCCTCGGCGCTGTATACAGGCTTGACCTTTATCTGCTCTGGTGTTACCCAAAGGTTGTTGTCATTGCTTTCGGCCTTTGTGCAGCACTCTGTTGTCGCTGTGGTGCCGAATATATCTATGTTACTGAAATCTTTTCTCATAACTGTGCGCTTTTGGAAACAATCAGATGATACCTAACTTCGCGTTCAACGCCTTGAGTGTCTCAAGCACGTTCACCCTAACGTGGATGAAGTTCTCGATACCCGCCTTCTGCAGTTCCTCGCTGCATGCGGGTGCTCCTGCGACAATGAATATCGCCTTGTCGCCCACCGTCTCAAAGGCCGGTATCGCGTACTCGGCATACTCGTCATCGCTTGAACATATCACTACGATGTCGGCATTTGCCTTCAGTGCTGCATCGACACCCTCCTCAACGCTCTTGAAGCCCAGGTTGTCGATTACCTCATATCCTGCGGCGGCAAGGAAGTTGCACGAGAACTGTGCCCTTGCCTGACGCATCGCAAGGTTACCTATCGTGAGCATGAATGCCTTCGGCCTACGTCCGCTCTCCTCGGTCGCTATGCGCAGCTGCTCGAACTCCTCGCCCAAGCGCATCGCGTCAATGGCATTGCCTGTATTCTCATGGCTGTGACAACCGCAACCGCACTTGCAACGGCCACCGGTAGGGCGGTGTCCCTCGCTTGTTTCGCTGAAGTTGGGGTACTGGTTAGTGCCAAGCAGTATCTCTTTGCGCTTTGCGAGGGCTGTGCGTCGGTCATTGCCTGCGCCCTCAACCTCGGCCTTTATGCGACCCTCCTTCACAGCCTTGTGGAAACCGCCAGCCTCCTCAATTGCAAGGAACTGTTTCCAAGCCTCCTTTGCTATTGATGCGGTGAGGCTCTCGATGTAGTATGAGCCTCCGGCCGGGTCGGCAACCTTGTCGAGGTGGCTCTCATGCTTGAGTATAAGCTGCTGATTCTTTGCTATGCGCTCGGCGAACTCTGTCGGAGTCTCGTATACCGAGTCATAAGGCGTTACGGTTATTGCCTCTACACCTGCAATTGCAGCACTCATGGCCTCGGTCTGTGTACGCAACATGTTCACGTACGGGTCAAAGAGCGTGAGGTTGAACCTTGATGTCTCGGCGTGGACAATCATCTTGCACGAGCATGTGCACTCAGGTGCGTACTGCTCTACAATCTTTGCCCACAATGTGCGTGCCGCGCGGAACTTTGCAATCTCCATGAAGAAATTGCTTGATATTCCCATGTTGAACTTTATGCTCTTGGCAGCCTTGTCGGTAGGAACTCCCGCCTCGGTCATTGCCTGCATGTATTCGTTACCCCACGCAAGGGCATATGCAAGCTCCTGTGTTATGTATGCACCCGCATCGTTCAGTCTTGCGCTGTTTACGGCAAGACAACGGAACTTCGGCAACTCCTCAAGTGCCGCAATCAGTTCCTTGGCAACACATGGATAGTTCTCAATCACCTTGCCTGTGAGTAGCTCCTTGCCTATCGGGTCATACTCAATCGCGCCTCTTGTCTTGCCAAGGTCAAAGCCACGTCCCTTATAGTATTCGACAAGCAGTGTGGCAAAGACTACGGCCTTGTTCACGCATACATTGAAATTGAGCTCAACCTTCTCGGCATCAATGCCGTCGAGCAATGCAGGGATATATTCAGGGGTTACCATCTTTCCCCTTACCTTGAACGCAATGGCCGTAACTCCATCTTCAATCATCTTGCGTGCCTTGGCGTTTGCCTCGCCGGCATCGGCTGTGTCAACATTCTGGCGAATGAGCCAGTCATTGCAACTGCTGTTGCCACGGGTATATGGGAACTCACCGGGTGCGGCGGTGCCACAACTCTCGGGAAGGTCCTCCTTGCGGTAGAACGGGTTCACGTTGAAGCCCTCTCCCGTTCTCCAAATCATCTTCTTATCATAGTCGACACCCTTGAGGTCCTCCACTATCTTCTCTTTCCAACTCTCGGCTGATACAGGCGGGAATTCGCTGAAAAGCCTCTCTTTTTCCTTATCCATAATTTAGAGTTTTTAAAGTATGCAATGCCACTTGTGACAATACATTTTACCAAGGAGCAAACTTACAACATTTTTTGAATAAAGCAAAAATTTAGACAATAAACCCCATTCTGCATAAATAATATGCAAAATGGGGGTATGATGTGTGGGTGATAGTATAAGTTATCTGTAGTCCTTGAGCATTTTCTGCAACTGCTGTCTTGTGAAGAATATGCGGCTCTTTACTGTGCCCAACGGCAACCCGAGCCTGTCGGCAATCTCGCGGTACTTGAACCCTGACAAGTGCATAAGGAAGGGTATACGGTAGTCGCGCGGCAGGCTATGTACTACCCTGAATATCTCCTTGCTGTCGTAATTGTTCTCAGTCATGTAGTTCTCGAACTCATGTGGCTGGTTTATGTGGAACAGGTTGTCCGTGTGGTCCACGAATGTCTGGTCACGTACCTCCTTGCGGTAGTTGTTGATGAAGATGTTCCTCATTATGGTGTATACCCATCCCTTGAAATTGGTGTCGGGGGTGTATTTGTCCATGTTGCCGAGTGCCTTCAACGATGTTTCCTGCAATAAATCATTCGCCTCTTCCTTGTCTGCCGTCAGTTTGTAGGCAAAGCGTTGCAGCTCCGACTGTACTTCAAGCAGGTCTCTCCTAAACTTCGCAGTATCCAAATCCGTATATGTTGTTTAATTATTGTAGTACGGTATTTCCGTACTCTAATAATAAACAAAGAGCGTGGCCGCTTTGTTCGCCATCCCTGCCATCAATTCTTGTTCCCGTGAAAAAAAACAGCGCGTGAGGCATGCCTCACACGCTTGTTATTATATGTATGTCGTTTAGATATTCGCAATACGCATGATGTCGGCAAATACACCAGCAGCTGTCACGCTTGCGCCTGCGCCGTAGCCCTGGATGAGCATAGGGTACTCCTTGTAGCGCTCGGTGGTGAGCAACACTATGTTGTTGCTTCCCTCAAGATGGTAGAAAGGATGGCGGTCGTCGACCTTGCTCAGCGATACGCTTCCCTTGCCGTTCTCGTAGCGTGCGATGAAACGCCAGTGCTTCTTCTCGGCTGCCAACTGCTGGCGCTCCTCCTCGAAGCGTGCGTCAAGCTGCGGCAACTTCGCCCAGAAATTCTCGATGCTGCCGTCGAACAGCTCCTGTGGAATGAACAGGTTGGCCTCTACATTGCCCTGCTCAATTGAGTATCCTGCCTCACGTGCAAGGATGACAAGCTTCCTTATAACATCCTTTCCGCAAAGGTCGATACGTGGGTCGGGCTCGCTGTAGCCCTTCTCCTGTGCAAGACGCACGGCCTCGCTTAACGGAACGTCCTTGCTGAGTACGTTGAATATGAAGTTCAGTGTACCGCTGAGTACAGCCTCAATCTTCAGGATCTTGTCACCGCTGTTGATAAGGTCGTTGATTGTGTTGATGATAGGCAATCCTGCACCCACATTGGTCTCGAACAGGAACTTGATGTTGCGCTGGCGTGCAATGTGTTTGAGAGTGCTGTATGTGCCGTAATCGCTCGATGCCGCAATCTTGTTGGCTGCAACCACGTTGATGTTGTGCGACAGCAGGTCGGCATACAATGACGCCACCTCGCCGTTTGCTGTACAGTCCACGAATACGGGGTTGAAGATGTTCATGTGTATTATCTCATCGCGCAGTCTCTTGATGTCGCACTCCTTGCTCTCGCTGAGTGCAGTGCGGTAGTTGGTGAGGTCAAGACCCTCGCGGTCGAATATCGCGTGGCGGCTGTTGGCTATGCCCACGATGTTCAGCTTCAGGCCATGCTCCTTCTTCAATTTCTCCTTCTGCGATGCAATCTGCTCTATGAGGCTGCTTCCCACGGTACCGATACCGCAGATGAAGAGGTTGAGCACCTTGTACTCCGACAGGAAGAACGAGTCGTGGATAACGTTCAGCGTCTTGCGCAGCAACTCGGACTTGATTACAAACGAGATGTTGGTCTCTTGTCCACCCTGTGCGCAGGCAATCACGTTGATACCGTTACGTCCCAATGTCTGGAACAACTTGCCTATGATTCCGGCGTTGTGGCGCATGTTCTCGCCCACAATGGCAACGGTCGATAGTTCCGATGTGGCGCGCACGCTCTCCATCAGACCCATAGATATCTCCTTTTCGAACTCCTTGTTCAGTACCTCGCATGCCTTCTCTGCATCTACGTGGCGCAGACCAAGCGATGTGCTGTTCTCCGATGAAGCCTGTGCTACAAGGAACACACTTATGTTGGCGTCGGCAAGGGCGCGGAAAATACGCTGGTTCACACCTACCACACCC